>DLGP01000142.1:394-2546 GCA_002482765.1 Alphaproteobacteria bacterium UBA7691 | reverse complement strand
ACGGCGCCGTTCATGGTCATCGACACACTCATCTTGTCGAGCGGGATGCCGTCAAACAGGATCTTGGTATCTTCCACACTATCGATCGCCACGCCGGCCTTGCCAACATCGCCGACCACGCGCGGATGGTCGCTGTCATAGCCGCGATGGGTGGCCAGGTCGAAGGCGACCGAGAGGCCCTTCTGCCCCTGCTCGAGCGCCTTGCGGTAAAAGGCATTGGATTCGCGCGCGGTGGAAAAGCCGGCATATTGCCGGATGGTCCAGGGCCGGTTGGCATACATGGTGGCGCGGACGCCACGGGTGAACGGCTCGACGCCGGGAATGCCGGGATCGGCGGGGGCGTCGAAATAGACGGGGGCGACGGGCAGGTCGCCATAGTCGCGGTCGAGGGATTTCAGCGGGGTGTCGCGGAGCTCACGGGCGGCGAGGTCTTTCCACTTGTCAGACATGGCAGACCCCCCTCCTGGCCTCCCCCACAAGGGGGGAGGTGGGGGCCGGTTCGTGCCCCATACTGGATCGAGCACCCTCCCCCTGGTGGGGAGGGCTGGGGAGAGGGCGAAGTCCGCGCTGAATCCGGAGGGTTGGTGTCTGGCGGAGGGAGCCGTCCCCCCTCCCGGCCTCCCCCACAAGGGGGGAGGTGGGGGCCGGTGATAGGGCAAGATCAGGGCCTGGCAAACGGGTTGCGCGGGGCTGTTTTAGCCGCCCCGCAAGCGTCCGGGAGATCAGCTCGAAGACACCATCGGGATTGCCGACAACGTCATAATTGCTGATGCGAAGGACAGTGTAGCCCTCCGCAGCAAGGAAGGCGTCGCGTTTCGCATCGGCGCGCCGGGCCTGGTCGGTGCCATGGGTATTGCCGTCCACCTCGATGACGAGCCTGGCATGGTGACAGGCCATGTAGACGGTATAGGGCCCGATGGGGACCTGCTTGCGGAAGTGGTAGCCACCCGTCCGGAAGGCATGGAGCAACTGCCACATGCGACGCTCGACGGGGGAGGAAGTGGCCCTGAGGATTTTCGCGCGCGTGATCATAGCCCCTCGAACTCCAGGATGACTTCGTCCACGGCGAGGACGGCGCCGGGTTTGACGCGGATGGTTTTGACGCGGGCGCGCTTTTCGGCCTTGAGGACGTTTTCCATCTTCATGGCTTCGACGATGGCCAGCGGCTGGCCGTCTTCGACGATGTCGCCCTCGGCCACATCGATGCGCACCACCTGGCCGGGCATGGGGCAGAGAAGGAAGCGGCTCATGTCGGGCGGCAGCTTGACCGGCATGAGCACCATGAGATCGGCGGCGCGGGGCAGCAGCACGCGGGCGGTGAGATCGGCGCCGCGATAGCGCAGGCGCCAGCCGGCAGTGCGGCGATCGAGCCGGACGTGGTGCAAGACGCCATCGACGCGGGCAATGCAAAGGCTCATGCCGGGCTTCCAGCCGCTTTCGACGAGGAGCTTTTTCCCGTCCGGGGCAGTGAGCCAATATTCGATGCCGTCGGCGCTGACGGCAAAATCCCAGCGGCGGTCGCCGATCAGCACGGCGCGGTCGCGCGCGTCGTGATGCATGGCGAGGGTGGCCCCCCCGGCAAAGCCGCGGGTTTCGAGCGCGAAGGCCGAGCAGCAGGCCAGCGCGGCGAGGTGGGTGAGCGTGGTGTCGTCGAGGCCGGCGCCGGCAAAGCCCTCGGGAAATTCCTCGGCGATGTAGCCGGTGGTGAGGCGCCCGGACCGGAAGCGGTCCTGCGCCATGACGGCGGAGAGAAAGGGGATGTTGTTGCCGACCCCCTCGACCTCAAAGCTGTCGAGCGCCACGGCCATGGCGTCGATCGCCGCCTCGCGCGTCGGGGCCCAGGTGCAGAGTTTGGCGATCATCGGATCATAGAAGGTGGAGATTTCGCCGCCGTCATAGACGCCGGTGTCATTGCGGACGACGAGTTCTGGCGTCGCCTTTTCCTCGGGCGGGTTGTAGCGGGTGAGCCGGCCGGTGGAGGGCAGGAAATTGCGGTAGGGGTCCTCGGCATAGAGGCGGCTCTCGATGGCCCAGCCATGGATGCCGATATCGGCCTGGGTGATGGGGAGCGGCTCGCCCGAGGCGACGCGCAGCATGAGCTCGACGAGATCGAGGCCGGTGATCAGCTCGGTCACCGGGTGCTCGACCTGCA
>DLGP01000142.1:0-379 GCA_002482765.1 Alphaproteobacteria bacterium UBA7691 | reverse complement strand
GTGTTCATTTCGAGGAAGTAGAAATTGCGGTCCCTGTCGACGATGAACTCGACGGTGCCGGCGGAAAAGTAGCCGACGGCCTTGGCGAGTGCGACGGACTGCTCGCCCATGGCCTTGCGGGTGGCGGCATCGAGGAAGGGCGAGGGCGCCTCCTCGATCACCTTCTGGTTGCGGCGCTGGATGGAGCATTCACGCTCGTTGACCCAGAGCACGTTGCCGTGCTGGTCGCCGATGAGCTGGATTTCGATGTGGCGCGGCTCGGTGACGAATTTTTCAATGAAGATGCGGTCATCGCCGAAGGAGCTGGCGGCCTCGGATCTGGAGCGCTCAAAACCCTCGCGGGCCTCGGCATCGGTCCAGGCGATGCGCATGCCCTTGC
>DLGP01000046.1 GCA_002482765.1 Alphaproteobacteria bacterium UBA7691 | reverse complement strand
AGGTCATCGGCCGCGCCGGCATCGGCGTCGACAATGTCGACATCCCCTACGCGTCCTCGAAGGGCGTGGTGGTGATGAACACCCCGTTCGGCAATTCGATCACCACGGCCGAACATGCCATTGCCATGATGATGGCGCTGGCGCGTGAAATTCCGCTCGCCGACCGCTCCACCCAGGCCGGCAAGTGGGAAAAGAACCGCTTCATGGGCGTTGAGCTGTATGGCAAGACGCTGGGCCTGATCGGCTGCGGCAATATCGGCTCCATCGTGGCCGACCGCGCCCAGGGCCTGAAGATGAAGGTGGTTGGCTTTGATCCGTTCCTGACCCCGGAGCGCGCCCAGAGCCTGGGCATCGAGAAAGTGGAACTGGATGAATTGCTGGCCCGGGCCGATTTCATCACCCTGCACACGCCACTGACCGAGCAGACCAAGAATATCCTGGATGCCAAGGCGCTGGCCAAGGCCAAGAAGGGCGTGCGTATTATCAACTGCGCCCGTGGCGGGCTGGTGGATGAAGCCGCGCTCAAGGAAGCGTTGGATAGCGGCCAGGTGGCCGGCGCGGCGTTTGACGTGTTCGTTACCGAACCGGCCAAGGAAAATGCGCTGTTTGGCCATGATCGTTTCATCGCCACGCCGCATCTCGGCGCCTCCACCAATGAAGCGCAGGAGAATGTGGCTTTGCAGGTGGCCGAGCAGATCAGCGACTACCTGCTGACTGGCGCCGTCACCAACGCGCTGAACATGCCCAGCGTGTCGGCCGAGGATGCGCCCAAGCTGCGGCCTTATATGAAGCTGGCGGAACAGCTTGGCAGCTTTGTTGGCCAGCTTGCCGAAGCCAATCTCACCAAGGTGATGATTGAGTATGAAGGCCATGTCGCTTCGCTGAATACCCGGCCGCTGACGGCCATTGTGCTGGAGGGCCTGCTGCGCCGTCAGCTCAGCAGCGTGAATATGGTCAACGCGCCGCTGGTGGCCAAGGAGCGTAATATCGAGGTCTCCGAGGTCAAGCATGACCGCGAGGGCGATTACCAGACCCTGATGCGCGTCACCATCCATGCCGACAAGGTGCGCCATCTCTCCGGCACCCTGTTCGCCAATAAGAATCCGCGTGTGGTGGAGATCAAGGGCATTGATATCGACGCCGAACTCGGCCCGAACATGCTCTATGTCACCAATGAAGACGCGCCGGGCTTTATCGGCCGGCTTGGCACTGTGCTGGGCGATGCCGGCATCAATATCGCCACTTTCCATCTTGGCCGCGCCGCCAAGGGCCAGGAAGCCATCTGCCTGGTGGAAGTGGACGGCCCGATCCCGGCTGAAGTGGCCGCCAAGGTCAAGGCCATTCCCGGCGTGCGCCAGGCCACCCCGCTGCAATTCTAAACCCTGTTGCAGCCATTTTTTTGCCGGGGTCCCGTTCCAACGGGGCCCCGGTTTGTTTTTGGCCCGCTGCGCAGTTTCCGCTAGTCTTGCCCAAAACCAGGGAGGGACACCATGCCGGGGCCATTGCATGGATTGCGCATTCTTGATCTCACCAGCGTGGTGCTGGGGCCTTTCGCCACCATGACATTGGGCGATCTGGGCGCCGATATCGTGAAGATCGAGGCGCCCGAGGGCGATATGCTGCGCGGCATCGGGCCGGGCCGCAATCCCGGCATGGGGCCGATGCACCTGGCCTATAACCGCAACAAACGCTCCATTGTGCTGGACCTCAAGCAGCCCGATGGGCGTGATGCCTTGCTCAAGCTGGTCGAAGGCGCCGATGCGGTGCTGCATAACATGCGGCCGCAGGCCATGGCGGCCTTGCGCCTGACCTATGACGACCTGCGCGCGGTGAAGCCCGATATCGTCTATTGCGGCGCCTATGGTTATGGCGCCAAAGGCCCCTATGCCAGCCGGCCGGCTTTTGACGATGTGATTCAGAGTGTGTCCGGCCTGTCGCATCTCATGGGCCTGACCGGCGACGGGCCGCGTTATGCCCCCACCGTGCTGGCCGACAAGACCAGCGGCCTCACCCTGGTTTATGCCACCCTGGCCGGGCTGATCCATAAATTACGCACCGGCGAGGGCCAGTTCATCGAAGTGCCGATGTTTGAAACCATGGTGGCTTTCACCATGAGCGAGCATCTTTGGGGCCGCAGTTTTGTGCCGCCTTTGGGCGGCACCGGCTATGACCGCGTGCTGGCGCCCGAGCGCCGGCCGAACCGCACCAGCGATGGCTGGGTGGCGCTGATGCCCTACAGTACGCAGAATTGGGATGATTTTTTCCGCTTCGCCGGGCGCGAGGATCTGGTTGGCGAGCCGCGTTTTGCCACCATCGGCAGCCGCACCGACCATATCCGCGAGCTATACGCCATCAAGGCCGAGGTGTCGCAGCGCCACACAACGCAGGAATGGCTGGATTATTGCGCCGCGCATTCGATCCCGGCGGCGCAGGTGAATACGCTCGACGACCTGTTTGACGACCCGCATCTTAAGGCGGTGGACTTCTTCCGCCCGGTTGAGCATCCCAGCGAAGGGCCGATCCTCAATCTGGGCATCCCGGTTCGTTTCACTGCCAGCCCGGGCGACGTGCGGCGCCAGGCGCCCCGCCTTGGCGAACATAGCCAGGCCCTGTTGCGCGAAGCCGGCTTGAGCGAGGAGGAGATTGCCGGGCTGCTGGCGCGGCGGGTGGCAATCCAGGGCTAGGCGGTGTTTACTGGCGGCGAACCAATCACGGAGAAACCGCCATGATCCGCCTTGCCCGCTACGCCCTTCTGCTCATGCTGCCGCTGGCCCTAGTCGCCTGTGGTCCCGATAGCAGCGAAGAAGTGATCAAGAAGGCGGAGAAGGCCGGCACCAAGACCGAGCTTGAAAAGGCCCTCGGCCGCCCAACCGAAATCGGCAAGCTCGGGCCGATCGAGCAATGGACCTACAAGACCAAGGACGGCCAGGTCACCTTCACCATCACCGGCGACAAGGTGGCGCTCACCACCGGCGGCACGAAGAAATAGTCCTTCGGGGTTATCTCACCGCCGGCTGATAGAATATTGTGCTGATGAACAGATGACTGGCGCCGCCAATATCCTCGTATCGGCCGCCGGTCGGAATCCCGCTGGTCACCGGCACTTTGGCGAATTGCGGGTATTTTTCGAGCAGTATACCGAAGTCGCGCGGCTTCTCGTCCATGTAATTCAGTTGTAGCACAGTGGGGTTAAGGGCCATCCGTCTCTTGGTGACGAAGTGGAATGCTCCCAGATAGACTGCTTCGCCAGCGCGAACCTTGAAACGGATGCTGAAAGGCTCTGTCGGATAGAGGCTTATGTAGCCGGAACGGGATTGCCATCCGGCCACTTCATATTCGCCTGCCGGCAAAGCGGCGGCGAAAAGATCACCGCGCAGCCCGGGCACATGGATGTCATTGCGCATCATCACGCCCATGCCGGAGAGACTGCCAAATTCAAAGAAGCTTGATGTATCGCTGCCGAGCGGCCGGTAATGGATACGATATACGGCGTAAGTGCCGGTGTAAGAGATCGAGCCGAAAACCACGCCTTGGTCATTCGCTGCGTTAGGTGTGTAAGAGCTATTGATATTTGGGGTGGCGCAGGCGCTTAGAATGCAAGCGAACAGGAAAATGCCGAATATGCGGAACATATCTCTCTCACCGATAGAATTTTGAGAGAGTGTAGTTTTCGATTGTATAAAAATCAACCTTTTGCCGTATTAAGTGAATTCATGCCGGATAAGTCCGCCCACCGAAAATTGCGCTGCCCACTCGCACATGGGTGGCGCCGAATTGCACCGCGATGCTGTAATCGCCGCTCATGCCCATGCTGAGCTGCTCCAGGCCGTTACGTTGGGCGATGCGGCGCAGCAGGGCAAAATGCGGCGCCGGTTCTTCCTCGGCCGGCGGAATGCACATCAGGCCCAGCACCGGCAGGCCAAGCCGCTCGCGGCAATCGTGGATGAAGGCATCGGCCTCCAGCGGCGCCACACCGGCCTTCTGCGGTTCCTCGCCGGTATTCACCTGGATGAAGCAGGGCAGGCGGCGGCCGGCTTTCTCAAATTCCCGCGCCAGTTCCTCGGCCAGTTTGGGCCGGTCGAGCGTGTGGATCACGTCAAAATGCGCCACCGCCTGTTTCACCTTGTTGGTTTGCAGCGGGCCGATCAGATGCAGCACCAGATCGGGATGCGCCGCCCGCAGGGCTGGGTATTTCTCCATGCCTTCCTGCACACGGTTTTCGCCGAAATGACGTTGCCCGGCGGCCAAAGCTTCGGCCACGGCGCTGGCCGGAAAGGTTTTCGCCACGGCGATCAGCGTGGTGCTGGCCGGCAGGTCGGCGCGAATGGTCTGGATGGCGTCGGCTATGCTGGCAGGGCTGGCGGCGGACATGGCATGATCCGGTAATGAAACGACGCCGCACGCTAACAAGACCCAGGCAGCAGCGAAAGCCTTGCCGGCAGCCGACAGCGTTCCTGTTCACCGACGCCGAGCGGCTGGCCGAGCCCTTGGCGGCGATGCAGCGCCTGCCGGCAGGCAGCGGTGTGGTTTTGCGGCATTATCGCAGTGCCGGGCGCGAGGCTTTGGCGCAGGCCATGGTGCAGTTGGCGCGGCAACGCGGTCTCTACCTGTTGCTGGCCGGCGATGGCGCGATGGCGCGGCGCTTGGGGGCGGATGGGCTGCATCTGCCAGAAAACCTTTTGCGCCGTGCGCTGTGGCGCCCGGATACGGCAGCGGCGCATGGTGCTGCCGCCATCGTTGCGGCCTGGCGTGTCGGCGCCCGAGCGGTATTCATTTCACCGGTTTTTGCCACGGCCAGCCATCCCGGTGCTCCGGGCCTTGGAATGCTGCGTTTTGCCGCTTTGCTGCGGCTGGCGCGGCGCCATGGCCTCAAGGTTTATGCCCTGGGTGGTGTTGATGGCCAGGCACAACGCCGGCTGGCGCCGCTCAAGCCCGATGGCCATGGCGGCATCGGGCGCTATCTCGGCTGATGGCTCGGCACAAAAAGAAACCGCCGCTCCCAGAGGAAACGGCGGCTTCCGAAACCAGCCCGGTGAGGCTGAAGAACTGTCTGACTTAGAAGGTCAGGGTGTAGCCGATCGAGCCGATCACGCGAGCATCGCAGAGATCGTCCAGCGTGGCGTTAACGCACTGGCCCGACTTGATGTTGGTGTCGACATACTGGATGCCCACATCCAGCGCGCCGAAGAAGGTGGCATACAGGCCGACATTCCAGTCGGTGTAGTCCGGCACGCCATAGGTGGCGTTGGCTTCAACCTTCTGACGACCGATATTGGCAACCACGCGCGGGCTGAATTCGGTGAACGGGATCGGCACCTTCACGCCACCATAAACGTAGGTGGCCTTGCCGCTATCGCCGAAGAACTGGTTGGTGTGGTTGATGCCCAGGGTGGGGATCACAAAGCCGAAGTCATAATTGACCGCAGCAGCGACTTCCTGGAAATCATAGTTCAGAGCCGCACCGGCACCCGGATAGGCGTAGTAGATGTACTTCACATCCCAGCCGAAGCTGTCGACAGCACCACGGAAACCGATGGTGAAGTCGAGTTCAGCCGAAGCGCCACCAGTGACAACTTCCGGCACAAAATGCACGTTGCTGCCCCACAGGCTGATATAGCCAGTGACCAGCGGGGTGATGGTGATGGCGGCTTCCAGGCTGCCCTGGAGTGCCGGGTTGTTGTCCGTCTGGCTGATGCCACGGAAGGAATATTCCGACACACCCGTGACATTCGCAGTGAATGTCAGCTTGTCGTTCGGCTTTTCCTGCGCCAGGGCCGGACCGGCAAGCAAGGCGGCGGCGAGCACGGCGCCAAGAAACTTCGTCTTCATAAGGAGACCTCCAATAACTTTTCCCGGGCCGAGATAAGCAAATTCCGTTTCACATAACAAATACTTGCGTTGAGTTGTATGGGACTGCGCCGAAACCTGTGGCGCGAAAGTCACGGTCCTGTAAAGAACTAGTCAACATGTATAATTAATGGGCAGAAATGGCCGGGATCAGGTTTGCGGCGCTGCAAAAAATTAAGTCAAATCACGCCAAATCGGCCTTTATTGTATGCAGTGAGCTATTGCCGGTCGCCGGGAAACAACCGGCCGCTTCGACTCGTCTTATGGTTTGCAAGTCTCGCTAGGGTTGGGGCAGCCGCCCTGCGTCAGACTGCCCCGGGCAAAAAGGCGCGCGATAGTTGCGGTTGGCCGGGCCGAACCATACACTGCGCCACCATTCAATATCAGTCGGTTTCTGGGAGAAAACGCATGCTTGGTTTGATGCAGGATCGTCCTCTGCTGATTTCGTCGCTGATTGAGTTCGCGGCGCTGTACCATGGCAAAACCGAGATCGTCAGTCGCAGTGTCGAAGGGCCGATCCACCGCTACACCTACCGCGACCTGGCCAACCGCTCGAAGCAGCTCGCCAATGCGCTGACCCGGCTCGGCGTCAAGCTCGGCGACCGCATCGGCACCCTGGCGTGGAACACCTATCGCCATTTTGAACTCTATTACGGCGTGTCCGGCATGGGCGCGGTGCTACACACCGTCAATCCGCGCCTGTTCCCGGAGCAGATCGACTATATCGTCAACCATGCCGAAGACAGCTACCTGTTCTTTGACCTGACCTTCCTGCCGCTGGTGGAAAAGCTCGCCGGCCAGCTCAAGACCGTGAAAGGCTTTGTGCTGCTGACCGACCGGGCGCATATGCCCAAGGAAAGCAGCATCCCAAACCTGATCTGCTACGAGGAACTGATCGGCGCCGAGAGCGCTGATTATGCCTGGCCGGAATTCGACGAGCGCACCGCTTCGTCGCTTTGCTACACGTCGGGCACCACCGGCAACCCGAAGGGTGTGCTCTATTCGCACCGCTCCACCGTGCTGCATTCCTATGCCGTATGCCAGCGCGACGGCCTCAATCTCGGCTCGGGCGACAGCGCCCTGGTGATTGTGCCGCTGTTCCACGCCAATGCCTGGGGCGTGCCCTATGGCGCGGCGATGTGCGGCGCCAAGCTGGTTTTCCCCGGCCCGGCGCTGGACGGCAAAAGCGTCTATGAATTGCTGCGCGACGAGAAGTGCAATTTCTCGCTCGGCGTGCCGACGGTCTGGCTGGCCTTCTTCCAGTATGTCGATGCCAATCCGGCTCTGGATACCAAGGCGGATATCAAGCTGGAGCGCTGCGTCATCGGCGGCTCGGCGGCGCCGCGCGCCATGATCGAGCGTTTCGCCAAGCAGTTCAGTTGCTTTGTCATCCATGCCTGGGGCATGACCGAGATGTCGCCGCTCGGCACCACCGGCAACCTGCTGAAGAAACATGCCGACCTGCCGGTCGACAAGCGCGTCGATGTGCAGTCCAAGCAGGGCCGCACGGTCTATGGTGTTGATATCAAGATCACCGATGACGAAGGCCGTGAATTGCCGCGCGATGGCGTTGCCTTCGGCAATGTGAAGGTGCGCGGCCCGTGGATCACTGCGGGTTATTTCAAGAGCGAAGGCGGCAGTGTGCTTGATGCTGACGGCTATTTCACCACTGGCGACGTGGCGACGCTGGATGGCGATGGCTATATGCAGATCACCGACCGCGCCAAGGATGTGATCAAATCTGGCGGCGAATGGATTTCCTCCATTGATCTTGAAAATGCCGCCGTGGGCCATCCGGCAGTGCAGGAAGCGGCGGTGATCGGCGTGTTCCATGCCAAATGGCAGGAACGCCCGCTGCTGCTGGTGATCAAGAAGCCGGGCCAGGAGGTGAGCAAGGATGAATTGCTCGGCTTCCTGGAAAGCAAGATTGCCAAATGGTGGATGCCGGATGATGTGGTGTTTGTCACCGAATTGCCGCACACCGCCACCGGCAAGCTGCTCAAGACCAAACTGCGCGAGCAGTTCAAGGATCACAAGCTGCCGACACCGGGGGCGTGATTTGTTATAAAGCCACGACACAGCGGCCGGGCCACAAGCCCGGCCGTTTTTTTGTTGGCAGGCTGTTTCCGGAAACGCTATACTGAGCCGTATGAGCAATCGTTTGCAGCGTTTCCGGCAAAACTCCCGTGCTGAAGGTATGCAGCGCATTGATCTTTATGTGCCGATTGCGGATGCCCCGGCCTTGCGCGCTCAGGCACGGCAATTGGCGCAGTTGCAGCGCTTGGTGGTGGCGGCGCAGCAGGATTTTGGTGCGCAATGTTTTTGGAATATACCGGCCCAGATTCCCACCCTGGCGCTGGTGCGCCTCACCATTGAACGGCTGCGCAAACATGGCGGCATGGCGGGTTGGCGCCGGGCGCAGGTTTTAAGCGCGGCATTGCAGGCACATGATGCTGACGCCCTTCCAGCTTGCCATCCTGCGCATCACGGCGCCTAACCGGGCCCCTGATAGCCATGCAGCCGGCGGTGCCGTGCTGAATGCCGCCTATGGCCGGTATTCAGGTGATCTGGATATTTTTCATGATCGTGAGGCCGCCGTGGTGCAGCATGCCGAAGCTGATATGGCTTTGCTGCGACAGGCCGGCTATCAGGTGAGAGTTATACTCTCTCGCCCGAGCCATATTCAGGCCGTTATCGCCAAGGATGGCGCCGAGACACGCATCGACTGGACGCTCAATTCGGTCTGGCGGTTTTATCCGACTGTGCCGGACCGGCTTTTTGGCTGGCGCCTGCATGATGTTGATCTGGCGGTTAACAAGTTGCTGGCTCTGGCCGGACGGCGCGAGCCACGCGATCTGATGGATGTGGTTGAGGCCGATGCGCGCGGCCTATATTTGGATGCCCTGGCCTGGGCCGCGCCAGGAATTGATCCCGGCTTCAATCCAACCATGGTCCTGGAGGAAGTGGCGCGGAATGCGCGGGTGCTGACACCGGAACGCCTCGGCCTTGAAATCGCTTCGGCGACCGCATTTGATCCGGTGCTGTTGAAACAGAAATTGCTATTGCTGCTGCGCCAGGCCGAAACGGCTTTTGAAACTTTTCCGGTCGAAAGTGTGGGTTGTATCTGCCTCGATGCCGAGCGCCGACTACAACGCCCCGATGCGGCGGCAAGGCAGGCCGGCCAACAGATATGGCATCGCGCGCAAAGCGGCGGTGCCTGGCCCAGTTTCAGTTAACCGCCTTCACCCCGGATGCCGTTTTATCCAGGCCACGGCATAGGAGCAGACCGGCACCAATTTGGTGCCCTGCCGGGCGGCTAGCGCCATCAGGCCCTGCATGAAACGGTCGGCGGCGCCGGTGCCGCGCAAGGCTGGCGGCGCTTCCACATGCAGGATCAGCGTAGTGTCATCCTGGCGGCGATACCGCGCAAACACCGTCTGGCCGGCCACAGTCATTTCATACTGGCTGCGGGCGGTATTGTCGGTCACGCCACTGGGCTGTGCCGCTTCTGGGCTGTTCATCGCCACCAACTCCATCTCATTGCGCCCGGCGTTTCAGGCTTCCTTGTCCAGATCGCTGAAGCAGAACACCATATCCACATTCTCGCCGTCGCTGGATAGCGGCATCAAAAGCGAACTGCTGGCGCGCCACGGCATCTGGCGCATCGAACTGCCATCGGGGCGGGCGCCGATGATCGGATTGTAGGTATAAACCAGCGTGCGCTTCTCCACGACGATGCGGTAATTCAGCATCACGTCGTTGCCAGGAATGCCGAGATGGGCGCCCATGTAATTGCCCTGCACCGGCTGGCCGGTGGGATCGCGGCCGCGCAGGGCGGCCTGGGCGGTGCCAACCAGGCGATAACGCAGCCAGGGTTCCTCGGCCAGCACTTCGGTGAGCAGGATGCCCGACAGCAGATCGCGCGGCATGTCGAGCGGATCGATATCCTGGCGCGCCGGCATCAGCCGGTCGCCGCGCAGGGCATTCCAGTATTCCCACATGCGGCGGATTTTCGGCGAGCAATGATCCAGGAACGCCAAACCCACAAGTCGCGGGTAAGACGATCTGCCGATCTCGTCATCCAGGATGTTGCTCACCAACGGCCTCGCTGCTTGCAGCCAGCCGAAACCAGACAGCCGCCAGAGCAGGATGACGGCAACTGAACCATCTGGCTAGGCCTTCCGGTAGAGCGCGCCCTCATGCGGCGCCGGATCGGCCAGCACGCGGCCATCCGCCACCATATGGATCAGATGCGCCAGCACCGAACGCCCGGCGGCGCCATGCAGATAGCGCGGCACTTCGGCATACATGCGTTCAACCATGGCCGGGATGCTTTGCGGCCCGGCGGCCAGGCAGGCCAGGATTTGCGCCTCGCGCGCCTCACGATGCCGGATCAGCCGCTGCACGAATTCCTGCGGCGCGATACCCGTGGTGCTGGCGTTGATCGCTGCGCCATGGGTTGGGTAATACACCCGCTCGCTGCGCGGCAGCAGCTTGGTCAGGCTGGCATAATAATCTGTCATGTTGCCATCGGGCGGCGAGATCACCGTGGTGGACCAGCCCATCACGTGGTCGCCCGAAAACAGCGCGGCTTCTTCCTCCAGCGCAAAGCACAGGTGGTTGGAGATATGGCCCGGGGTGTGCAGCGCTGTCATAGTCCAGCCCGCGCCGGCCACGCTTTCTCCATCCGCAAGCAGGAAATCCGGGCGGAAATCATGGTCGCCGCCTTCTTCCACCGCCAGGCCGCCACGCGGCACCGGATGCGGCCCATAGGCATAGGTCGCGGCGCCGGTGCGTTGTTGCAACAATGCTGCGCCCGGCGAATGGTCGCGATGGGTATGGGTGATCAGGATATGGCTGACGGTTTCGCCGGCCAGCCCGGCCAGCAAAGCCTCGATATGCGCCGGATCGTCCGGCCCGGGATCAATCACCGCCACTTGGCCGCGTCCAATAATATAGGTGCCGGTACCATGGAAGGTGAAGGCCGAAGGGTTGTTAGCCACCACCCGGCGCACCAGCGGGCTGATCTCCGCCACATGGCCATAGGCGAAATCCAGTTGCTTCACGAAGGGAATGCTCATGCCCGGCGGCTCCCGAAAATTGACGTAACGTCAAGTGATTAGGCTTCATGTGAGCGGGAAACGGATTGACCCGCAACACGCGCTTCCATAATGTTCGTTTTCTGACGGCCAAACTATAAGCACAGAATCGTCAGGCGCGGAAAGCGCCGACAGGGGAGGAGGCTAAGCTGTCTGAGATCGTACAGTTGCTTTTGAACGGCATGGCTTCCGGCTGTATCTATGGCCTCGTCGCGCTCGGTTTTGTGCTGATCTACAAAGCCACCGAGATGGTGAATTTCGCCCAGGGCGACCTGATGATGCTTGGGGCCTTCATCGCCTTCACGGTGATTGAGACCCTGGGCTACAATTACTGGATCGCCTTTGCCGCTGCCGTGCTGTTCATGGCCGTGTTCGGCTATATCCTGGATGCCACCATCCTGCGCCAGGTGCTGGGCCAGCCGCAATTCGCCGTGGTGATGCTCACCATCGGCCTCGGCTTTGTGTTCCGCGCCGCCGCTTCGATGATCTGGGGCACCGAGACACGCGCCTTCGAGACACCGTTCACCGGCGGCGTCACCCGGGTGGGTGAATTGGTGATCGCCAATGTCAATCTCTCGATCATCGCCGGCACCGCCATCCTCTGCGCGGTTCTGTTTGGCTTCTTCCGCTACACCCGGATCGGTGTGGCGATGCAGGCCGCTTCGCAGAACCAGCTGGCCGCCTATTACATGGGCATCCCGGTGAAGATGATCTTCTCGCTGATCTGGGCGATTTCAGCCGGCGTTGCCGCCGTGGCCGGTTTGCTGCTGGCGCCGGTGGCGCTGATTGATATCACCATGGGCCTGCTTGGCCTCAAGGCCTTTGCCGCCGCCGTGCTGGGCGGCTTCGGCTCGATCCCGGGCGCGGTGGTGGGTGGCCTGCTGATCGGCGTGATTGAGCAATTCTCCGGAGTTTATCTGGAGGAAGGGTTGAAGGACGTGGCGGCCTACATCGTCATTCTGCTGGTGCTGTTCCTGCGACCGCAGGGGCTGCTCGGCAATATCGGTCGCAAGCGGGTGTAAGCCATGCGTTTTTTCTTTAAGACCGACTATAACCAGGATATCAACCTGACGCGCGACAAGGTCGACCGCTTCTGGTACGGGCTGCTGCTGCTTGTACTGGCGCTGGCGCCTTTTGTGCTGGAGGATTTCTGGCTCGGCGAAATCTCCTACGTCTTCATCCTGTCCATCGTCGGCATCGGCCTGATGCTGCTCACCGGTTATACCGGGCAGGTCTCGCTCGGCCATGCCGCCTTCCTCGGTATCGGCGGCTACACCCATGCCGTGCTGCTCTCGCATGGCGCACCGTTCATCGTCGCCATCGTTGCCGCCACCCTGCTTTCGGCGCTGATCGGCATGATCATCGGCTCGCGCGTGTTGCGGCTCACCGGCATCTATCTCTCGATTGCCACGCTGGCCTTCGCCTTCATCATCGAGCATGTGCTGATCAAGTGGGAAAGTGTCACCGGCGGCTTCAAGGGCTTCCCGGTGGACCGGCCGGAATATTTCGGCATCACCATCACCGATGACGTGCCCTTCTACTACCTCACCTTCTTCTGCCTGGTGCTGGCGGTGCTGGCGGCGCTGAACATCCTGCGTTCACCCACCGGCCGCGCCTTCATCGCCATCCGCGATAGCGAGATTGCGGCACAGTCGATGGGTGTCAACCTGGCGCGCTACAAGACCATGGCCTTTGCCGTCTCGGCCGGCTTCACCGGCTTTGGCGGCGCGCTGTTTGCCCACAAGATCGGCTATCTGGCGCCGGATGCCTTCAACATCCTGCTCTCGATCCAGTTGCTGCTGATGGTGGTGGTGGGCGGCCTGGGCTCGATCCATGGCGCCATCTACGGCGCGGCTTTTGTCGGCTCGCTGCCGCAGCTTATCGCCATCGGGCGGGATTATCTGCCGCAGGCGATTTCGCGCCAGCCCGGCCTGGAACCCGGCCTGTTCGGCCTGATCCTGGTTTTCTTCATCCTGTTTGAGCCCTACGGCATCTATGGCCGCTGGCTCAAGGTGAAGCTCTATTTCTCGCTCTTCCCGATGTACAAGAAGGCCACCTTCAAGAAGCAGAAAACCTACACCAAGTCGGAGCGCAACCGGTGACCTTCTTCAAAGCCGAGAATATCGCCATCAACTTTGGTGGCATCAAGGCGGTCGACGGGGTGGATTTTGAGATCGCACCGGGCACCGTGTTCACCATCATCGGCCCCAATGGTGCCGGCAAGACCACGGTGTTCAACCTGATCAGCCGCATCTACAATCCCACCGAGGGCCGCCTGATCTTCCAGGATCAGGATATCACCAAGCTGCCGCCGCATGACATTGCCGGCCTTGGCATCGCCCGCACCTTCCAGAATATCGAGCTGTTTGAACATGCCACCGTGTTGCAGAACCTGCTGCTCGGGCGCCATGCGCATCGTGGCTCAAACCTGCTCAGCGAATTGCTGTTCCTGCCCAGTGTGCGCCGTATGGAAGTGGAGCACCGCAAGAAGGCCGAGGATGTGATCGATTTCCTCGACCTGCAACAATATCGCGACACGCTGATCGTGAACCTGCCCTATGGCGCGCGCAAGGTGGTGGAACTGGCCCGTGCGCTCTGCACCGAGCCGAAGCTGCTGCTGCTCGACGAGCCATCCTCCGGCCTCAATACCGAGGAGACCGAGGACATGGCCTGGTGGATTCAGGATATCAAGAACGACCTCGGTATCACCGTGCTGATGGTGGAACATGACATGAGCCTGGTGAACGAGGTTTCCGACCGCGTGCTGGCGCTGAATTACGGCCGCGTACTGGCCACCGGCACGGCGCGCGAAGTGCAAAGCCACCCTGAAGTGGTCAAGGCGTATCTGGGGGGCTGAGCATGGCGCAGGAACCGATCCTCAAACTGCTCAATATCGAGACCTATTATGGTCCGATTATGGCCATTCGCGGCGTCAGCCTGGAAGTGCCGGAAGGTGCCATCGTCACCGTGCTGGGCGCCAATGGCGCCGGCAAGACCACGATCCTGAAAACCATCTGCGGTGTGATGGACCCGCAGAAGGGCAGCGTGATTTTTGAAGGCCGGGAAATCCAGAAGATGGACCCCGACAAGGTGATGCGGCTGGGCATCAGCCATGTGCCGGAGGGGCGCGAGACGTTTCCCTTCCTCACCGTGCGCGAGAACCTGATGATGGGGGCCTTTACGCGGCGCGACCGCGACGGCATCACCAAGGATATCGACCTGGTATTCGATTATTTCCCGCGTCTCAAGGAGCGTGAGGCGCAGCCGGCCGGCTCGATGTCGGGCGGTGAGCAGCAGATGCTGGCCATCGGCCGGGCGCTGATGGGGCGGCCCAAGCTTTTGCTGCTGGACGAGCCCTCGCTCGGCCTGTCGCCCAAGCTGGTGAAGGATATTTTCGAGATCGTGGTGCGTATCAACAAGGAGCAGGGCACCACCATCCTGCTGGTGGAGCAGAATGCCAATGTGGCGCTGCATACTGCGCATTTCGGCTATGTGCTGGAAGTGGGCCGCATCGTGATGGAAGATACCTGCGAGCGCCTGCTGGAGAAGGACGACATCAAGGAATTCTATCTCGGCCAGAAGGAAGAAGGCGTGCGCGGCAAGCGCCGCTGGAAGAAGCGCAAGACGTGGCGCTAATCATGTGGGCGACAGGCCCGGGGAGGGCGTCATGACGGCAATGAACGTGGCGGTCGACAAGGACATTCTCGAAATCATCGAGCGCGACACCATCCCGCGCTATTTCTGGCGCCGCTGCGCCGAGCGCGGCAACGCCATCGCCATGCGCGAAAAGGAATTTGGCATCTGGAATGCCATCACCTGGGCGCAATATGGCGAGAATGCCAAATATACCGGCCTGGGCCTGGTGGCCTGCGGCGTGCAGCGCGGCGATGTGGTGTCGATCATTTCCGAGGGCAATCCGCAATGGCTCTATGCCGATATGGGCATCCAGGGCATCGGCGGCGTTACCAACGGCATCTACACCACCGATTCCGCCAAGCAGGTGGATTACATCCTCAACGACAGCCGCACCGTGGTCTATATCGCGGAGAATGACGAGCAGCTCGACAAGGTGCTGGAGGTGCGCGACCGCGTGCCGTCTTTGAAGAAGATCGTGGTGATCGACATGGAAGGCCTGAAGGACTTCCGCGATCCGATGGTGATCAGCTTCGATGAATTGCTGGCCCAGGGTCGTGCCTTCGAGCAGCAGCATCCGGGCTTTTGGGAAGCCGAACTGGAAAAGGGCAAGCCGGGCGATCTGGCGATCCTGATCTACACTTCCGGCACCACCGGCGCGCCCAAAGGCGCCATGATCAGCCATGCCAATCTGCTGTTCCAGCTTGAGAACAGCTACCGGCTGATGGAGCAGTATCCCGACGACGAACAGCTTTCCTTCCTGCCCTTGTGCCATATCGCCGAACGCGGCTTCACCGTGCTGTGGCCGCTGAAATCCGGCTCCACGGTGAATTTTGCCGAAAGCCCGGATACCGTGCCGCAGAATTTGCAGGAAGTGCAGCCGACGCTGTTCTTCGCCGTGCCGCGCTTGTGGGAGAAGTTTTTCTCCGCCATTGCCATCCGCATGAAGGATGCTACCGGCTTCGGCAAATGGGCCTACAAGAATGCGCTGGGCATCGGCTATATGGTGGCCGAAGCCAAGCTGGAAGGGCGCGAGCCGTCGCCGTTGCTCAAGGCCGCCTTCTGGCTGGCCGATCATCTGGTGCTGAAGAATATCAAGCGCATTATCGGCATCCATCGTTGCCGCTGGCTTGCCACGGGTGCCGCGCCGATTTCGCCCGACTTGATCAAATGGTATCTCGCCATCGGCATGGATATGCGCGAGGTTTACGGCCAGACCGAGAATGTTGGCCTTGCCACCGCGCCGCAGGATGATCGGCTCAAACTCGGCAGCGTGGGCAAAGCAGTGCCGAATACCGAAGTGGCGCTCAGCCCGGAGGGTGAGATCATCCTGCGCGGCCCGCATGTTTTCCTCGGCTATCTCAACAACCCGAGCAAAACGGCCGAAACGGTGAAGGATGGCTGGCTTTATACCGGCGATGTTGGCCTGATCGATAATGAAGGCTGGGTCAAGATCACCGACCGGATGAAGGACATCATCATCACCGCCGGCGGCAAGAATATCACGCCGTCGGAAATCGAGAACCAGCTCAAATTCAGCCCCTATATCTCCGATGCCGTGGTGATCGGCGAGCGCCGCAAGTTCCTGTCTTGCCTGATCATGATCGATCATGACAATGTGGTGAAATACGCTCAGGACCTGAACGTGCCGTTCACCAATTTCGCCTCGCTCTGCCGCACCAAGGAAGTGCAGGATTTGATCTGGCAGGAAATCGAGAAGGTGAACAAGAATTTCGCCCGCGTGGAGACGATCAAAAAATTCCGGCTGATTGAGCAGCAGCTCACCGCCGAGGATGACGAATTGACGCCGACGATGAAGTTGAAGCGCAAATTCGTGAATGACAAGTACAAGGATATGATTGAGGAAATGTATCGCGGCGGCGAATAACGCCGTCGTTTTGGGTGAGAAACGTCAATAGCCAAACCAGGAGAAGGAACAACATGCGAATTCGTACCCTAGCTTACGGCGGCGCGCTTGCCGCTTCGCTGGCGCTGATCGCCGGTGCCGGCCAGGCCCAGTCCGTGCGCGGCGTCACCAAGAACGAGATTGTTGTTGGCATGCATACCGACTTGTCGGGTCCGGCAGCCAGCTATGGCGTCAGCTCGTCAAACGGCCTGCGCCTGCGCTTCGATGAAATCAACGCCCAGGGCGGCGTGCATGGCCGCAAGCTGAAGCTGATCGTGGAAGATCACCAGTATCAGGTGCCGCGCGCTGTGCAGGCGGCCAACAAGCTGATCAACCGCGACAAGATTTTCCTGATGGCCGGCGCGCTCGGCACGCCGATGAACAACGCGGTGTTTGCCGATCAGTTCAAGGCCGGCGTGCCCAATCTCAGCCCGCTGACGGCGGCGCGCTCGATGGCCGAGCCGTTCCACCCGCTGAAATTCACCAGCTATTCGTCCTACTACGATCAGACCCGCATCGGCATCAAGTATCTGGTCGAGAAGAAGGGCAAGAAGAAGCTCTGCACGCTGTATCAGGATACGGATTTCGGCAAGGAAATCCTCGATGCGGTGAACGATCAGGCCAAGGCGCTCAACATGCCGGTGCTTGAAACCGCCACCAACAAGCCGACCGACACCGATTTCTCGGCGCAGATCACCAAGCTGCGCAGTGCCGGCTGCGACCTGATCGGCCTTGGTTCGATCGTGCGTGATGCCATTCTGCCCTATGCCACCGCGCGCAAGATGGGCTGGATGGATGTGGATTTTGTTGCCCAATCGGCCAGCTTCGATCAGATCGTGGCTTCGGCGCCGGGCGGCGTCACTGAAGGGCTCTATGTCGGCGCCGGCACCATGATGCCGTATCGTGACACCGCCTCGGCGGTGGTCGGCCAGTGGTGGGATTCCTACAAGGCCAAATATGGCAATGACCCGAATATCGGCTCGGTTTATGGCCAGGTGATGGGTGATCTGATGATCACGGCGCTGGAACGCGCCGGCAAGGACCTGACCACCGAGAAGTTCCTGGCCGCGCTGGAAGCGATCGACGGCTACCGCGACATCTTCGGCGGCCCGGTGATTTCCTACAGCAAGACCAAGCACCAGGGTTCCACGGCGGCTTATCTGTTCCAGATCAAGTCGGCCCGCTTCCAGCTCGTGGATGGCCCGCTGGTTTACTGATAACCTCAACCATTCGGCCATTCGGCCGATGCAACGCCCGCGAGAACCACACTCGCGGGCGTTTTCTTTTCGCAGATGCGAGATTGCAGCCTGGGCAAAAATAGGGGCTGGCGCGGTTCTGGCGGCAAGCTACACTCTCCCCATAACAATTATAAAACCGGGAGGAAAACCACATGAGCAGAGTCACGTTTGTCGGCTGGGCTGCGGTTCTGGCCTTGTCCGTTCCTTTTGCCGCCACAGCGCAAAGCGCCAAGGTGCGCGGGGTCAGCAAAAATGAAATTGTCATCGGCATGCATACCGACCTGTCCGGACCGGCGGCGAGCTATGGCGTGCATTCATCGAATGCGATGCGCATGCGTATCGACGAGATCAACGAAGCCGGCGGCATCTATGGCCGCAAGCTGAAACTGATCGTGGAAGACAATCAGTATCAGGTGCCGCGCGCGGTGCAGGCAGTGAACAAGCTGATCAACCGCGATAACATCTTCCTGATGGCGGGCTCGCTTGGCACGCCGATGAATAATGCGGTGATGGCCGATCAGCTCAAGGCCGGCGTGCCGAACATGTTTCCGCTCACGGCGGCGCGGCAGATGTATGCGCCCTTCAACAAGCTGAAATACGCTGCCGGCTCCAGCTATTACGATCAGATGCGCGCCGGCATCAAATGGATGGTGGAGAAGAAGGGCAAGAAGAAGATTTGCTCGCTGTATCAGGACACCGATTTTGGCAAGGAAATCTTCGAGGCGGCGCGTGACCAGACCCAGGCGATGAAAATTGCGCTGGTGGAAACCGCCACCAACAAGCCGGCCGATACCGATTTCACCGCGCAGATCAGCAAGCTGCGCGGCGCCGGTTGCGACCTGATCGCTTCCGGTTCCATCGTGCGCGATGCCATCGTGCCCTATGCCACCGCCCGCAAGATGGGCTGGATGGATGTGGATTTCATCGGCCAGTCGGCATCCTATGATCAGATCGTGGCCTCGGCGCCGGGCGGCGCCACGGAAGGCTTCTACACCATGGCCGGCACCATCCTGCCCTATCGCGATACCGCCCCGGCGCATCTCGCCGCCTGGATGGACAAATACAAGGCCAAGTATAACACCGATGTGAATATCGGCGCAGTCTACGGCTATTCGCTGATGGATCTGGTGGTGCAGGGCATTGATCGCGCCGGCAAGGATTTGACACTCGACAAATTCATCGCCGGCATGGATTCGATCAAGGGCTACCGCGATATCTTCGGCGGCCCGGTGGTCAATTTCGGCCCGGAGAAGCGCCAGGGCTCGGATGAGGCTTTCCTGTTCCAGGTGCAGAAGGGCCGCTTCATCATGATCGATGGCCCGGTGAATTACGGCAGCTAGGCCGTTGCGTCGGCGGCGGGCTTGCTTTGCCCGCCGCCGCTTCCGCGTTGCGTTATTTGCGTCAATAAAACACATCAATTGCCTGGGGAGGCATCATGTCGGGATTTAACGCCACCATTGCGTCTGCCATTCTGTGTGCCACGGCTATCGGCTTCGGCCTTGCTGCGCCGGCTGCGGCCCAGCCCAAGGGCCAGGGCGTCAGCAAAACCGAGGTCGTGATTGGCACTCATACCGATCTGTCCGGTGTTGCCGCCGCTTTCGGCGTGCATTCCTCCAATGCCGCGCGCATGCGTTTTGATGAGGTGAATGCGGCCGGCGGCATCCATGGCCGCAAGATCAAATATGTGGTTGAGGACAGCCAGTATCAGGTGCCGCGTGCGGTGCAGGCCGGCAACAAGCTGCTCAACCGCGACAAGGTGTTTCTGCTGCTGCTCGGCGCCGGCACGCCGATGAACAATGCGGTGATCCCGGATGCGATCAAGGCCGGTGTGCCGAACATGTTTCCGCTTTCCTGGGCGCGCCAGCTTTACGAGCCGTTCCATCCGCTGAAATGGGCTTCCGGCGCGTCCTACTATGCGCAGATGCGCGGCGCGGTGAAGTATTTTGTTGAGCAGAAGGGCAAGAAGGCGGTTTGCGCGTTGTATCAGGACACCGATTATGGCCGCGAAGTGTTTGAAGGCGCGCGCGATCAAACGGCGGCGATGAAGATCAAGCTGGTGGAAACCGCCACCCACAAGCCGACCGATACCGATTTCACCGCGCAATTGACCAAGCTGCGTGCGGCGCAATGTGATCTGATCGTGCTCGGCGCCATCATCCGCGATTCCATCGGCGCGCCCTCCACGGCCAAGAAGATGGGCTGGGATGTGGATATGGTGGGCACCACCGCCACCTTTGATCTGAATGTCTCCAGCGCGCCGGGCGGCGCCACGGAGGGGCTTTACACCATGACCCAGATCGAGGCGCCCTATCGCGATTCGCCCAATCCGGCGATCCAGCAATGGGTGGAGCGTTATCGCGCCAAGTTCAACACCGATCCCAATCCGGCGGCGCAATTCTCCTATGTGGCGGCCGATCTGATCGTGATGGGGCTGGATCGCGCCGGCAAGGATCTCACCACCGAGAGTTTCCTCAAGGCGATGGAATCGATCCAGGGCTACAAGGATATTTTCGGCGGCCCGGTGATGACCTTCGGCAGCAGCAAGCGCCACGGCACCGATGCGGTGTTCATGGTGCAGGTGCGTAATGGCCGCTGGGTGCGGGTGACCGATTCATTAAGTTGAGCCAACGCAGCCCCGCAAGGGGTGCAAAGCCCGGCCCGGCATGGCAAAACCATGCCGGGCCTTTTCATTTAATCACCGGCAATGTCGGGTGGCATGTCAGCGCAGCGCAGTATAGCGATTGGTATCGGCTTCATGGTGCTGGCGGCGGCCATCTTTGGCCTGATGGATGCCGTGGTGAAATGGCTGTCGCCGCGTTATCCCACGCCGCAGATCATGTTTTTCCGCAGCCTGTTCGCCTTTCCGCCGATCCTGTTCATGATCTGGCGCGGCGGTCGTGGCTGGGCCGATCTGCACACCCGGCGCATTGCCGGCCATGGCCTGCGCTCGGTTTATGGCTGCCTCGCCATGCTGTGCTTCTTCTATGCCTATCGCAGCATGCCGCTGGCGGAAGTTACCGCCATCGCCTTCTCGGCGCCGATTTTCATCGCCGTGCTGTCGGTCTGGCTGCTCGGCGAACGGGTCGGGCTGCATCGCTGGTCGGCCATTGTGGTCGGCTTTATCGGCATGCTGGTGATCCTGCGGCCAGGGCAGGATTTTATGCAGGGCGGTTCGCTGCTGGTGGTGCTGGCCACGCTGCTTTATGCGCTGGCGATGATCCAGATTCGCAAACTCTCGGCCACTGAAACCACCAATGGCACCGCCTTCTATTTCACGGCTTTCTGCACACTTTACACCGGTCTGGCGCTGCCGTGGTTCTGGGTCACGCCCAGCCTGGCCGATCTGCCGTTGCTGATCGCGGTTGGCCTGCTTGGCGGCATGGCGCAACTCTGCATGACCCGCGCCTTCGCCCGCGCCCCGGCTTCCGTGGTGGCGCCGTTTGATTACACCCACCTGCTGTGGTCGGTGCTGTTCGGCTGGTATCTGTTCGGCGATTTCCCGGATGCGCAAACCTGGATCGGCGCCGCCATCGTGGTGGCCAGCGGGCTCTACATCCTCTACCGCGAAACCATGCGGCGCGGGCAGGTCTGAATCCTGCACAGAAAGCCAGCCAGATTGTGAGGGGGAAGTAAGCAACCGCCTGGTCGGAGTGAGAGGATTCGAACCTCCGGCCCCTAGCTCCCGAAATCATGGCCCCGGGAAAATGGCTTTCCGGGAGCCTTAAATATCAACCGTTTAAGCTCACGTCACACGATCCACTTTACCGTAACCGTTGCTCGAATGGAGTTCGCCAGGGGTTCAAAAGGGCAAAAAGAGGCAGCGCTGCTTTCGGCGGCGCTTTTGCAGGTAACTGCAATTTGGTGCTCTTGCATATTCGTCGATTTTGAGAAGGGAGAAGTTCACATAAAATTCCGAAAATCATAAACGTCATCCACCATATTCGGGTTCTGCTGCAGAATGTTAGCGAATGCTTTGGAGTAGACGAGCGTTACCGGTAGCTTCTTGTAAAGAGTGTTATTGTTCCAATCCATTTTCGTCAGTCCCATGATGCCTGCACAGGTATCGTGCCAGCCACCAGGACCACTGAAACGCCGCAGAAGAATCGGGGAGGGCGTGGGCTTGAGAAAGCCTTCCTTGTAAACAGAGTAATTTGGGTTTTTTAGGCTGACGCCTTTAACACTTCCCTGCGTCCAGAGTAGTGCTTCACTTTCAGAGATAGGCAGGTAAGCACCGCGGGAGACGGGGAACATCGCCGCTTGCTTCTTGTCGAACTGAATTGCTTTCCATTCGACGCCTTTCACTATCTGGACGAGTTCGACCTCCATTTCATCGCGGAAACTATCGTGTGCCCCGAGTATCTCCTCTTCTTTGAACTCAGTATTCTTGTGAATCGTAATTTTTTCGGGCAGTTGGCCGTGATGGCGTCTCTGATAAATTTCTAGACTGCGCGAAAGAACTGACTGCATTTCATAATAAGAGAGATACGGATTCTTTTTGTTGTCTAGATTGAACTCCTTGGCATCGTAAGCAACAAAACGAAAACCGGTGCCATCTGGGTCGAACACCTGGCTGCAGCAGGTGCTGTACAACATACCTCCAGGTGCCGATTTCATCGCATAACTGATGCCGATGAACGCCTCTTTACTATTCAGTCCGGTCAACTTCCACGGCGTGCCCCCCGCCTTCGCATAAATGGCGACACTCATGCCCCACATAACATTTGCGCGACAAGCCTGCTCCAAGCTGCTTTGCCGAACAATTTGTATGGGGATGTCAGATGGCGCACAGTATGCCTTCAGGTAGTCGTGGAAATCGAAATTCTCGCCCTCAAAGCATGCTTCCCATGTATCAGGGAGAAAAATTAGGGCGACTTCAAATCGACCGCGAATCCTGTCGAGTTTTGAAATACAGTTAAACAGCCCTTTCGCAAGCTTGAGTTTCTCGCCTGCAGCAGCGAACTCGTTCAGCTCGGGCGGGAATTCAAGTGTTAAGGCGTCTCCAGCAGGAACGAGCGGTGTGCGAAACACTGCCTCGAAGCCCGGATATATAGGGTAATAATCGGGCGCAAACTTGACGTGAGCTGTTGTTTGCAACTCGCCAATTAGACGATGGACTTTCGGAATGTCGATCTTCGACGCCACGATGGCGAGCCGAACAGCGTCAGGCACGCCAAGCTTCAGGCCATAAGGGCCATGTTCAATCAGACCGGCGAGCGGATGCTTGCTTAACCCACCTTGGTGAAAAAGAAGGTCTGGTTCTCCAACGACGGAGTAGCCGCACAGCTCACTATTTTGCGCGCTCATCATTATACTCCGCGGGAAAATGCGGTTCGCCGACCCAAAACAAACCTTGGGTTCTCGTGGGCCCTGCCATCATCAAACGCAAATATTTCTACTTTGTCGTCGGAGCTAGGCCCAAGTATCAGCCCAATCCATTCATCCATGATATCGTTGTGCTTCTTATTGAATCTATACTTGCGGCGTTCCTGCATCCATGTAGCAGCTTGCTTGCGGGCGTGATTGGGCCAAATCCAGATGTCCGGCGTAATGAGTGCCCAAAGGCGACCGCACCTCACATCGACTGAAACCCTCAGTGCTTCAGCCCAAGCCAGTTGCCTGCGCTCAGGATGAAACTCAGTCACTTCCGAGAATTGTCCAGGCAGGACACCTGCCATCTTTCCAACCTCATGCTCCAACCCTTCAAACACAGACCGGTCTTCGTGATGGGCATCGACAATAATGTAGGCAGCGTTGCGAGTGCGACGTGCCAATAAGGGGCGATCACGAATTATCGCCTTGCATAAACCTTCTTCAATGAATCGCTTTATGTTGAGATTTTCGGCCAGTTTTTCTGATTGCGGCAAGTCACATGACTGCACATCCAAAATATCTGAGAATGTACCCTGGATATCTTCCTGCAGGCCCCAGGCAAGAACTTCTTCGGCTTTCGTCAGGATTAAGCTTCCTTCAGAGTTCCGCTGTGCCGCTTTAATATCATCCCATGCTTTTTCAGATTTAAACTTCACCTCTGAGCACTGTCTCGGTGCTTCCAGAATTGGTAAGGCGTTAGTCCTAAAGATCGGCATTCGAGTGCCCGGATTGGGCATGGCGATGTTCACGGTGCTCACCCGGGTTCGCCGTACTTTGACATCAAGCTCCTTCGGCTTGTTGTCGAGGTTTCTCCATATGCGCAGGAGAAAGGTGTCGTAGGTTTCAATCTCAACAAACTCTGCCGATATATTTTTGGCCTTAGCTTTCTCAATGAGCTTAGAAACCGAAGGGGATGGCTTGGAACCCTTCAGTCCCGTCCAAAATAGCCCTCCCGGAAACGGATTGTTGAATTCCAGAGTTCGCTCAAAGAGCTTCACTACGCTCTCATCGCGACCACTGTAGCCTGCAACTATAAAGCCGTACTGGTTTCCGGCGTTTATCAAGCAATCGGAGAGATCGGAATTCTGAGCGGCAAGGTCTCTAGGAAGGTTCTTGATGCTGTCGAACCGAAAGTCGCCGTGTAACTTGCAATAAAAAGGAAAGTCCCGATTGTTAAACGCGCTCTTCGCAGAGCCCGTGCCCTCAAGGTGATACGCCGAAAGAGAGGTGCCTGAAATCTCCGCCATCGCCTTTTCGACAACGGAGTCGAAGTTAGTTGTGATGACTACCTCGGTATTTCCAGAATGCATGAGGGCCGCAAGCACTCGGCACCCTACAGACAAGCGAACTTTTTTCTCCGATAGAATCCCACCGATATAGCTTCGTTGGCGCTCTTTGTTGTCACCGAAAATCTTCTCGAAATATATCGAATACTCGTCTGCATCCCACTGTTTAGGAAAGCCCCGGGATTCCATGAATGACTGAATCTTCGAGGCTATGGCGGGATTCTGGACATCTTGTCGCGAATAATCTTGATTCTCTTCCCGGCAATAATGCCGACGTTTCAAATCCCAAAGCACGTCAGTAGCAGTGGGGAGGCCAGCGGTTGCAGAGGCACCAGCCCCAATAAACCATGCAAACTTCTTAGGGTGACTTGTGATGATGCCTGTAAGTTCGGCCTGATTCATGCCCTGTGCCATCCCGAGTCGGTTTAATAATTATGGCACGATTATTAACTGCATCTACCTAATTTGCCCTTTCAACTCTAGAATTTTTTAGAGATTGACCCGCCAAAATTGAAGTATAGATCCGCATACTCTAATTTTATGTGCGCAACGGTGGTATTTAAAATCGATTTGACCTGTGCGGCCCGCTACTTGTTACGCGTATTTTGGGTATACCTCTCTCAACTATGGAAGTGAAGTCTGCCATTTTGACTCGGAGAACTGGCCACACCCTGATCTGCCACACAGCAATCAAGCCTTTTGGTGGCATGTCGATGCGTTTTTTGCAGACTCCTGCAATTTTGTAATTCTGAGCAAGGCCCGCGCCATCCAGCTAGCCATGGATGCCAACGTGGCCACGCGGATGTTGCAGAATCAACTCGGCCATAGCCCCTGCTCGCCGGTCACGTTTCACCACTATTGCAGATGCGACCGACACGGCCTTGCTCGCCCTGAAAAAAAACCGCTGGAGGGGCTCGACTGGGCCTCGCTGGCGGTTCAAAAGCGCAAAAATTACAGCGAAAAATCGCCGGTGGTCGGATTGTCGAGGAGAAAACTGCTGCAGCAAGGTCTAAGCGACTACTACTGCTAGCTGAGTAAGCAACCGCCTGGTCGGAGTGAGAGGATTCGAACCTCCGGCCCCTAGCTCCCGAAGCTAGTGCTCTACCAGGCTGAGCTACACTCCGTCCGGCGGTTGCGGGCGACTGTATAGCGCCTTGCCGGCTGGGGTTCAAGCGGTGGGCGGCGGAAATCGCCGCTAAAGTCGGGGCCGGGGCCGGATGCTCGGCTGGGTGCCTAAAGCGCTCTGTGGATTGCGAAATCCACCGCCTCGGCGAGTGCCTCGCGCATCGCGCCGGCAGGGAAGCCGGCCAGCCGGGCCTTGGCCGTGGCGCCATAGCGCCGGGCGCGATCCAGGGTTTCGGCCAGCGTGCCATGCTGGCGCATCAGGCGCAGGGCTTCGGCAAAATCCTCGGGCTGTTGCTGCTCGGGCTGTTCAATCACCCGGCGCCAGAATGCCCGCTCGGCTTCGGTGCCGCGGTTAAACGCCAGCACCACCGGCAGGGTCACTTTGCCTTCGCGGAAATCGTCGCCGGTATTCTTGCCCAAAGTGGCGCCATCGGCGCCGTAATCCAGCGCATCGTCGATGAGCTGGAAGGCAATGCCAAGATCGCGACCATAACCATCCAGCGCCTCGGCCTCGGCCTCAGGCCGCCCGGCCACCACGGCGCCCACCCGGCAGGCGGCGGCAAACAGCGCGGCGGTTTTTGATTCGATCACCTTGAG
>DLGP01000080.1:12842-14783 GCA_002482765.1 Alphaproteobacteria bacterium UBA7691 | reverse complement strand
GGGCCGGCCAGCAGGGCGGCAACCAGTGGTGTGGCGAGCAGGGGGGCGGCAAGCAATTTGCGGGGAGAGCGGGTCATGATTGGCCTCAATGGTTATAATATAACATAACGATATATTATAACATTATGAAGGCTGGCAAGGGCCGGCGCCGCAACAAGGCTTGCCCCTGACCGGGGGGTCCACTAGAACCTGTGATCATCCTATCCAGCCAAGGAGTTCGCCCATGCGCCCGAGCGGTCGCACCCCCGATCAATTGCGGCCAGTCCGGCTGGAACCGGGTTTTGCCAAATATGCCGAAGGCTCCTGCCTGGTGAAATTCGGTGAAACCCATGTGCTCTGCGCCGCCACGGTGGAAGAGCGTGTGCCGCCGTTTCTGCGTAATACCGGGCGTGGCTGGGTGACGGCGGAATACGGCATGCTGCCGCGTTCCACCCATAGCCGCACCGAGCGCGAGGCGGCCAAGGGCAAACAATCCGGCCGCACCCAGGAAATCCAGCGCCTGGTGGGCCGCAGCTTGCGCGCCGTCACCAAGCTGGATGGCTTCGGCGAGCGCCAGATCCGGCTGGATTGTGACGTGTTGCAGGCCGATGGCGGCACCCGCACGGCGGCCATCACCGGCAGCTGGGTGGCGCTGTATCTGGCTTTTGACAAGCTGGTCAAGGCCGGTGCGATTCCGGCGATTCCGCTCACCGGCCAGGTGGCGGCGGTAAGCTGCGGCCTGGTGCAGGGTTTGCCGGTGCTGGATGTGGATTACATCGAGGATAGCGGCGCCGAGGCGGATGCCAATTTTGTGCTGACCGATACCGGCAATATCGTCGAAATCCAGGGCACCGCTGAAAAGCAGGCTTTCCCGGAAGATATGTTCCTGTCCATGCTGCGGCTGGCCAAGAAGGGTGTTGGCGAATTGCTGGTGCTGCAACGCCAGGCCATTGGAAAGTAACCATGGCGCGGCGTTTCCAGGGCGGCCGGCTGGTGATTGCCAGCCATAACAAGGGCAAGCTGCGCGAAATCGCTGACCTGCTGGCGCCCTTTCATGTTGAAACCGTTTCGGCCGGCGCGCTTGGCCTGCCAGAGCCGGAGGAGACCGGCAGCAGCTTCATCGCCAATGCCGAATTGAAGGCGCTGGCCTCGGCCACCGGCGCCAATCTGCCGGCTTTGGCCGATGATTCCGGCATGAGCGTGGATTGCCTGGGCGGCGATCCCGGCATCTATTCGGCGCGCTGGGCCGGGCCGGAAAAGGATTTTGCCCTGGCGATGCGCAAAGTGTGGGATGCCGTGCAGGCTACCGGCATCAGCGGCACGGTGAAGGCGCAGTTTGTCTGTGCGCTCAGCCTGGCCTGGCCGGATGGGCATGTGGAAACTTTCCAGGGCATTCTGCCCGGCCGTCTGGTCTGGCCGCCGCGTGGCGACAAGGGCTTTGGTTATGATCCGATGTTCATCGCCGATGGCCAGGATTTGAGTTTCGGCGAAATGGAGCCGGCGGCCAAACATGCCATCAGCCATCGCGCCATGGCTTTCCGTCAATTGATCGATGCCTGTTTCGGCTGAAGCTGCCGTCATTCCCCAGCGCGGCTTCGGCCTCTATGTGCATTGGCCGTTCTGTGTGTCGAAATGCCCGTATTGCGATTTCAATTCGCATGTGCGCCAGCAGGTGGATGCGGCGCAATGGCGCGTTGCGCTGCTGCGTGAATTGGCCTGGTATGCCGAAGCCGGCTTCGGCCGGGGCGAAAAGCTCACCTCGGTGTTTTTCGGCGGCGGCACGCCATCCTTGATGCCGCCTGAAACCGTGGCCGCCCTGCTGGCGGAAGCCGAGCGGCTCTGGGGTTTCGCGCCGGATATCGAGATCACGCTGGAAGCCAATCCGAATTCCGCCGAGGCGGCGAAATTCGCCGGCTTTGCGGCTGCCGGGGTTAACCGCCTGTCGATCGGCGTGCAGAGTTT
>DLGP01000080.1:12570-12755 GCA_002482765.1 Alphaproteobacteria bacterium UBA7691 | reverse complement strand
CGGCGAGGCGCGCCGCGCCATCCTGGCGGCACGGGCTGCCGTGCCGCGCTATTCCTTTGACCTGATCTATGCCCGGCCGGAACAGACCGCCCCGGCCTGGCGTGACGAGCTCGGCGCGGCGCTTGATCTGGCCGGCGATCATCTGTCGCTCTACACCCTGACCATCGAGCCGAATACCGGCTTTG
>DLGP01000080.1:0-12451 GCA_002482765.1 Alphaproteobacteria bacterium UBA7691 | reverse complement strand
GCCGGCCTATGAGATTTCCAATCATGCCAGGCCCGCCCAGCATGGTAAGCTTGGCGGCGAAAGCCGGCATAATCTGGTTTACTGGCGCAGCGGCAGTTATATCGGCATCGGCCCGGGCGCGCATGGCCGCTGCCAGGCTGCGGATGGCGCGTGGTTTGCCACCCAGGCGCGGCGCAAGCCGGAAGCCTGGCTGGAGCAGGTGGCGGCCACCGGCCATGGCCGCGAAACAATGCTGCCGGTGCCGCTGCATGAACGGGCCGAGGAAGCGCTGATGATGGGCTTGCGGCTTACGGAAGGCATTTACGACGCCAATCTGCGCGCTGCCTGCGGCCTGGGGCTGGACGATCTGGTGCCGCCCGAGCGCAGCCAGCCGCTGGAACAGGCCGGGCTGCTGCGGCGTGATGCGGCGCGGCTGGTGGCGACAGCCGAGGGCCGCGCGGTGCTGGATGGCCTGCTGGCGCGGTTGCTGGCATGAGCGACATTATCGTGACGCCGGATTCTGAGAGCGGCCGCACCGGCTGGCTGGCGCATGATGGCTGGCGCGTGCGCTGCGCCTTGGGCAAGGGCGGCTGCAAGCCGGCGGCGGATAAACGCGAGGGCGATGGCGCCACGCCGCTGGGGCGCTGGCCGTTGCGGCTGGTTTTCATCCGCCAGGATCATGTGGCGCCGCCGCGTTGTGCCTTGCCGCTGGTGCCGCTGGATACCGGCATGGGCTGGTGTGACGATCCGGCCGATGCGGCCTATAACCGCCCGGTGCGGCTGCCATTTGCCGCCAGCCATGAAAAGCTGTGGCGCGAGGATCATGTCTATGACCTGATCGTGGTGCTGGGGCATAACGACGATCCGCCGGTGCCGGGCCTGGGCAGCGCGATTTTCCTGCATGTGGCGCGGCCGGATTTCAGCCCCACGGAAGGCTGCGTGGCGCTGGCCTTGCCTGATCTGCTGACCCTGCTGGGCCGCATCGATAGCAAAACCGCGCTGACTATTGCGTCGCAATAGAATTTCTGTTGCGTCGCAAAATACGACCCGGCATACTTTCTCCGTGCCAGCCCCTCTGCATGTCACCTTTGCCGCCGGCCCGGAAGGCCCGTGGCGCATCGACCGGATTGACGCCCTGTGCGGCGCCACGCTGGAGCCTGCCGAACGCCTGCGTGTGGTGGAAGCGGCAAGCCCCAAGCCGGTGCTGGCGGCAAGCTGGGCCTTGTGCGGCGTTACCAGCAACCCACGCTACACACAGCGCGCCGAACTGGATGGCCTGGCGGCACGGCAGCAGGGCCTGCGCCGGCCGGAAGCCAGCCGCGCCGCGCTGATCCCCATCCGCAAAACCGAAAGCTGGTGGGCCATGGCGCAGGATGAGCGCCGGGCGATTTTTGAAGAACAATCGCGCCATATCGCCATCGGCATGGATTATCTGCCGGCCGTGGCGCGGCGCCTGCATCACAGCCGCGAACTGGCCGAGCCGTTTGATTTCCTGACCTGGTTTGAATTTGCGCCCGAGCATGAGACGGCGTTTGACACCATGCTGCAACGCCTGCGCCAGACCCCGGAATGGCGCTATATCGACCGCGAGGTGGATATCCGCCTGAGCCGCGCTTGATTAGGCCGGGATCGGCGTTGCCGGGAATTTGCAATCGATCTTGAAACGCTCTTCCGGCGCATCGGGATCGGGTTCAACCCCCAGGATGATGATATCCTTGCGCGCCGCCACGGTGGGATTGAAGAAATTCAGGATCTGGAAAATCTGCGGCACTTTTGATTCCGCGATCACGCTGGTGGCCAGCGACACCATGCGGCAATCGGCAGCATACACCACCTTGGTCAGATCGGCCTGGGTTGCCACTTCGTTGAAAAAGATGCCATGCGTGCCCTGGCGCGCGGCGTCGCGCACACCTTCATTGGTCAATTGCGCACCATCGGCACGGAATGGCCGCTTCACGCCCTGAAACAGAAACCAGCCCAGCATGGTGGCGCAGGCAGTCTTGCCACCGCCCGGCGGGCCGGCAATGAACACGATATGCGAATAGCGCAGCCGTTGCGCCATTTGCTGCGCATCAGCGGCAGAAAAGCCGAAATCAGGCAGTGACTTGAAAACGCGAGATACCATAGCCCCCAAGCCCAACCAGACAACAATCAGTCGCGGTTCCAGGCCGATGTGGCATGCCCCGCAGGTTGTTGATCCTGACCAGGAATGATCGTATGCGCAAGGCTGTTCCTGCCGGTTTTATACAGCAGGCAAGCTAAAAGCGCTCAGGCCGCCTGGCGGCGCAGGCCGAGTTTTTGCCACACGCTGAGCAGGGCATGCGCCAGTTCCTGCATCATCGCGTCGCTATGCACCGGGGTGGGCGTGATGCGCAGTCGTTCGGTGCCGCGCGGCACGGTGGGATAGTTGATCGGCTGGATATAGATGCCGTGGTCGCTGAGCAGCAGGTCGCTGGCCTGTTTGCACAAGGCCGGATCGCCCACCATCACCGGCACGATATGGCTTTTGTTGACCAGCACCGGCAGGCCGCTATTCAGCAGCAGGCGGCGCAGGCTGGCGGCGCGTTCCTGATGCCGGGCGCGTTCCACCTGGCTCTGCTTGAGATAGCGCACGCTGGCGGCGGCGGCGGCGGCCACGGCCGGCGGCATGGTGGTGGTGAAAATGAAGCCGGCGGCATAGGAGCGGATCGCATCCACCAGATTGCGCGAGCCGGCGATATAACCGCCCACCACGCCAAAAGCCTTGCCGAGCGTGCCCTGGATCACGGTCAGCCGCTGCATGGCGCCATCACGCTCGGCCACGCCGCCGCCATGATCGCCATACAGGCCCACGGCATGCACTTCATCCAGATAGGTCATGGCGCCGTATTTGTCGGCCAGGTCGCAGATGGTGTGGATCGGCGCGATATCGCCATCCATGGAATACACACTCTCAAAGGCGATCAGCTTGGGCCGGTCGAGCGGCAGGGCGCGCAGCAATTCCTCCAGATGCGCCACATCGTTATGGCGCCAGATTTTGCGCTCGCAGCCGCTTTGGCGGATGCCTTCGATCATCGAATTGTGGTTATCGGCATCCGACAGGATGATGCAGCCGGGCAGCAGCTTGCCCAGGGTGGAAAGCGTGGCCTGGTTGGCGACATAGCCGGAGCCGAAAGCCAGCGCCGCCGCCATGCCATGCAGGTCGGCCAGCTCGTTTTCCAGATCAACAATGGCGTGGTGGTTGCCCGAGATGTTGCGGGTGCCGCCGGCGCCGGCGCCATAGCGCCGCACCGCGTCGATCATCGCTTCGGTCACCACCGGATGCTGGCCCATGCCGAGATAATCGTTGGAGCACCAGATGGTGATGCGCTCGGGGCCAATGCCGGAATAATTCTCGGCCACCGGGAAAGTGCCGGCCTGGCGTGCCAGTTCGGTGAACACGCGATAGCGCTTCTCGGCGCGGAGCGCATCGACGGCACGGCCGAATTCGGCTTCGTAATCCATGGGGCAATACTCCCGGTGGCCCGGGTTTTCGCCGACTTGGCGGCCAAGGCCTTGAATTGCTTGAATTGCTGGTAGCCGCCATCTTAGCGGCCAACCGCCCGGCCTGACTAGGGGGTCTTGCGGGGCGGATCGTCGCAGGGGCTTTCACACTTATGTCAGCGGTGTTGGGCGCCGTTGGGCTGTGGTAAACTGCCGCGATGCCGTTTGATCTTGCCCGTATCAGCCTGGTGGTGCTCGATGCCGAGCCGGGCGCGGCGCCGCTCTGGCGCCAGCTTGGCCTGGCCGCCGGGGTTAAAACCCTGATCGTGCTGGCCGAGCCGGCCAGGGTGTGGCCCCTGCTGGGCGGCGCGGGCGCGGCGGATGCTTTGCTGCTGCGCTGGGATGATGCCGGGCGTGGCGCCGATTTATTGCAGCGGCTGCGGCGCGATGCCGCCTCGCCCAACCCGTTCCTGCCCTGCCTGGCGGTGATCACGGCGCTGACCCGCGAACGCGCCCGGGCGGCGCTGGATGCCGGCGTGCATGGCATTCTGGTGCCGCCGCTGGCGCCGCAATCGCTGCGCCGCAAATTGCTGGAAGTGATCGAGACACCGCGCAAATTTATCCGCGTGGCGAGTTATTTCGGCCCGGATCGGCGGCGCCAGCCACGGCCGGATTATGCCGGGCCGTTTCGGCGCCAGAGCGACCGTAAATAACGCTCAGGCCAGCTTGGCGGCGGCTTGCAGGCTGGCGAGGATTTCCTGGCCCAATTCGCCGGCATCGCCCTGCACGCGATTCTCCACCACGGTGGCTAGCGACTGCTGGAAGGCTTCGATCACTGCCGGCTCATAGGCATTGGCCTTGGCGGCTTCCTGCAAATAGCGGCAGAGCAGGGCGCCGATATCCGTCACCAGGCGATAGCCGAAGGTGGCGCCCTGGCCCTTGATGTCATGCGCCACGCCATAGGCGGCTTTCAAGCCTGGCGCCGGATTGGCGGCATCGATGCCGGCCACGGCCTTGTCCAGCCGCTCCAGATCGGCGGTCACTCAGCCGATATACTGGTCTGCCATCGACGCCACGGCAGCTTGTGCCTGTGCCAATGCCGCAGCGAAATCGTTTTGCTGGCTCACTCGGCCGCCTCCGCCTTGCCGGCCTCCAGATCGGGCCGCTTCCTTTCCATATCAGAAAGTTTGCGGGCGATGAAGCCGGCAGGTTTGGTGAAGCGCGCCAGCAGCAGATACAGCGCCGGCACCACAAACAGGCTGAGCAGGGTGGCGAAGCTCATGCCGCCCACAATCACCCAGCCCAGGGCCTGGCGGCTTTCGGCACCGGCGCCATGGGCATAGGCCAGCGGCACGGCGCCGAAGATGGTGGCGATGGTGGTCATCAGGATCGGCCGCAACCGCACCACCGATGCCTCGCGCACGGCTTCGTATATATCGCGGCCTTCGTCGCGCAATTGATTGGCGAATTCCACGATCAGGATGGCGTTTTTGGCAATCAGGCCGATCAGCATGATGATGCCGATCTGGCTATACACATTCAGCGAGATGCCCGAGAACAGCAGCGCGCCAAGCGCGCCGGTGATCGCCAGCGGCACCGAGAAGATGATGATGGTGGGATGAATCCAGCTTTCAAACTGCGCCGCCAGCACCAGGAACACGATCAGCAGGGCAAGGCCGAAGGTCAGGTAGATCGCCGCCGAGGAATCCTTGAATTCGCGGCTCTGGCCGCCATAGGAGATGCGCACCTCGGGCGGCAGCACCTCGGCAGCGGCTTCCTCCAGGAAGGTCAGCGCTTCGCCGATCGTGTAATCCGGCGCCAGCGAGGCGGCAATGGTCACCGAACGCAGCCGGTCGGTGCGGTTCAGTTCGCGGGCGCTGGCGCCTTCCTTGATCGTCACCAGATTCTGCAACGGGATCAGGGTGCCGGTGGCGGTGCGCACATAGATGTTGTTCAGATCGTTGGGCGTCACGCGGTCATTCGGACGCGCCTGCACCAGCACCTTGTATTGTTTGCCCTCGCGCTGGAAGTTGGTCACCTCGCGTGAGCCGAGCATGGTTTCCAGCGTGCGGCCGATGGTTTCAATCGGCACGCCAAGATCGGCGGCGCGGTTGCGATCAATATCCACGCGCAATTCCGGCCGGCTTGGCAGGTAGCTCTTGTTCACATTCAGCAGGCGCGGATTCTGCGCCGCGCGTTCGATGATCTTGTCGGCCCACTCATCCAGCACCGGATAGGTTGGGCCGCCGAGGATGAATTGCACCGGGGCCTGGCCGCCGGGCAGGCCCAGGCTGGGCGGATTGATGGCAAAGGCGCGCACGCCGGTCTGCGCCAGCAATTTGGGGAACACGTCCTTCACCAGATCCTGCTGCTTGCGCTCGCGGTCGCCCCAATCCTTCAGGCGCACCACCACAAAGCCGGTATTCACCGGCGCCGGGCGGCCACCCCAATTGGGCGCCACATTGGCCAGGATGCGGGTCACGTCGCCGGAATCGACCAAAGGCTGCAAGGTTTTTTCCACCTGCACCACATTGCGCTTGGTGTAGTCGAAGCTCGATCCTTCCGGCCCGGTGATCGAGACAAAGAACACGCCGCGATCTTCCGTTGGCGCAAATTCACGCGGCAGCGCCAGGAACATCAGATAGGCGGTCAGCGATACCAGCAGGCCCAAAGCCAGCACCACCATCGGGGCGCCAAGCGCGCCCTTCAGCAGCCAGTTATAGCCGTTGGTCATGCCGACAAAGAATTTCTCCGTCACGCGGTAGAACCAGCCATCGTCGGAATGTTCTTGCAGCAATTTGGAACACATCATCGGCGTCAGCGTCAGCGCCACAAAGCCGGAGAACAGCACGCTGGCTGCCACGCTCATGCCGAATTCGCGGAACAGCCGCCCGGTATTGCCTTCCATCAGCGAAATCGGCACAAACACCGCGATCAGCACCACCGTGGTGGCGATCACGGCAAAGCCGATCTGGCGCGCGCCACGCAAAGAGGCCAGCAGCGGCGGCTCGCCGGCTTCGATGCGGCGATGGATGTTTTCCAGCACCACGATGGCATCATCCACCACCAGGCCGATGGCCAGCACCAGGGCCAGCAGGGTCAGCACATTGAGCGAATAGCCCAGCGCGCCCAGCACAATGAACGAGCCGATCACCGAAACCGGAATCGCCACCGCCGGAATCAGCGTGGCGCGCCACGAGCGCAGGAACAGGAAGATCACGCCGATCACCAGGCCCAGCGCCACTGAAAGCGCATGGAACACTTCATAGATCGACTGGCTGATGAATTTTGACTGGTCGTAGGTGATTTCCAGGTTGACGCCGGCCGGCAGCGAATCCTTCACCCGCTCAACCGCCCGGGTCACGCCATCGGAAATCTCCATCGCATTGGCCTTGGATTGGCGGATGATGCCCAGGCCGATGGAGGATTTGCCATTGGTGCGCTGTTCGGTGCGCTCATCCTCGGCGCCCAGTTCCACACTGGCCACTTCGCCGAGCCGCACCAGATAACCATCCTGCTGCCGCACCACAATATTGCGGAATTGCTCCGGCGTGCGCAGGCCGCTTTCGGCGCGCACGGTGAATTCGCGCATGCTGCTTTCCACGCGGCCGGAGGGCAGTTCCACATTCTGCCGCGCAATGGCGCTTTCCACATCCTGCACGGTGATATTGCGCGCCGCCATTGCCAGCCGGTCGATATAGACCCGCATGGAATATTTGCGCGCGCCGTAGATATTCACGCTGGCCACGCCATCGACAATGGAGAATTGGTCCACCAGGAAGCGGTCGGCATAATCGGTCAGATCAAGGAAACCGAGCCGGTCGCTGGTCAGCGACAGGTAGACAATCGGCCGCGCATCGGCTTCGGTTTTCACCACCGTGGGCGCATCGGCTTCCACCGGCAGGCGCGACAGCACGCGGGCGACGCGGTCGCGCACGTCATTGGCGGCTTCATCCACCTTGCGGTTGAGGTTGAACTCCACGCTGACCGAGGAGGATTCCTCGCGGCTGGCTGAGGTGATCGAACGGATACCCTCGATGCCGGCAACACTATCCTCGATGATCTGGGTGATCTTGCTTTCGATGATCTCGGCCGAGGCGCCGCGATAGATGGTGTTCACCGTCACCACCGGCGGATCGATATCGGGATATTCGCGCACCGCCATGCCGCGCAATGCAAACAGGCCGAAGATGATCAGCACCAGCGACATCACGGTGGCGAAGACCGGGCGCTTGATCGAAACGTCTGAGAGGACCATGGGGCGCTCCGTTGCTGCGCTTAGCTGGCCGGCTTGGCGGCGGCGGCGGGGCCTTGTCCCGGCGGCGGGCCGGGATTGCGCACCGCCATGCCGTCGCGCAATTGCTGCAAGCCGGTAACCGCCACGCGGGCATCGGCCTCAACACCGCTGACAATCTGCGCCAGGCCGGGCAGGCGCTGGCCCACCTGCACCTTGGTGCGGTTGGCCTTGCCATCGCGGATCACATACACAAACTGCTCGCCGCCCTGCGCCAGCAAGGCTTCCTCCGGCACCACGATGGCATTCGGGGTTGAGCCGATGCCAAGCGCCACGGTCATGAACATGCCGGGTTTGATCTGGTCTTCCGGATTGGGGATCACGGCGCGCACCCGCACGCTGCGTGTGGTGGGATCGATGCGGGTGTTGATGGTGGCCACGTTACCCTGGAATTTGCGGCCCGGAATGGCGGTGGCGGTGGCATTCACTGCATTGCCGATGCTGATGCCGGCCAGGGCGGTTTCCGGCACTTCGAATTCCAGCTTGATCACCGTGCTGTCATCCAGCGTGGTGATGGCGTCGCCCGGCCGCACCAGGGCGCCGAGCGAAACCCGCCGCATGCCAAGCCGGCCGGAGAATGGCGCACGGATCACACTATCGGCGAATTTCGCCTGCTCGCCGCGCAGCCGCGCCTCGGCGGCTTCAAAGGCTTTCGATAATTCATCCACCCGCGCCTGGGCCACATTCTTGCTATCAAGCAGCGAGGCGGCGCGATCATAGGCCAGGCGGGCGGCATCGCGGGCGGCGCGCAATTCGGCCAGCTTGGCATTCGACTCGCCGGCTTCCAGTTCCACCAGGATGCTGCCGGCCTTCACCATCTGGCCTTCCTGGAAATTGATCCGCTCAATGGTGCCGTTGGCCTTGGCGGTGATGGTCACGGCTTCGTTGGATTGTGCGGTGCCCACGGCTTCCAGTGTGCGCGCCACATCCATGCGGCGCACCGGCTGGCTTTCCACCGGCAGGGCGGGGGCGGCGCGGGCCTGCACTGCCACCGGTTGTGAATTGAGGCCGATGAACGGCAGTTTGTCGCGGTAAACGTATCCGGCCCCGGCGCCTGCCAGGATGATGCCGGTGACTACGACCTGACTCCAGATTTTCATTGGCTTTCGCAACCCCATTTCGCACCAAGCCAGCAGAATACACATGCCGCCCGAGCGTTGCCTAGTGATGTATTGGCGTGACAGAATTAGGACAATCACACGGCCCGGCCAGCGTTTTCCTGCGTTGCCGGATCGGAGGAAACCCCGGACGACGATAGCCCGCCATGACCACGGCTCTGTTCAGTCATAGCGCCTGCCTGCGCCACGATACCGGCCCGGGGCATCCGGAATGCCCGGATAGGTTGCGCGCGGTGTTGTCGCGGCTTGAAACCGAAGAATTTTCCTGGCTGGATCGCCGCGAGGCGCCGCAAGCCAGCCTGGAGCAGATTGCCCGGGTGCATCCGGCAGCTTATGTCAAAGCCCTGCTCGGCGCTGTGCCAAGCCAGGGTTACGCCGCCGTGGATGGCGATACCGTGTTGTCACCCGGCTCGGGCGAGGCGGCGTTGCGGGCGGCCGGCGCGGTTTGCGCCGCGGTGGATGCGGTGCTGGCCGGCGAGGTGCGCAATGCCTTTTGCGCCGTGCGCCCGCCGGGCCATCATGCCGAGCCGGACCAGGCGATGGGCTTCTGCCTGTTCAACAACGTGGCCATCGGCGCCCTGCATGCCCGCGCCCGCTGGGGCCTGCGCCGCATCGCCGTGATCGATTTTGATGTGCATCACGGCAATGGCACGCAGAGCAGCTTTGCCGATGACCCGGACCTGTTCTATGCCTCGACGCACCAATCGCCGCTTTATCCCGGCACCGGGCAGGCGCATGAACATGGCATCGCCAACAACATCATGAACCTGCCGCTCAGGCCGTTTGCCGGCTCGGCCGAATTCCGCGGCCAAGTGACCGACCGGCTGCTGCCCGCCTTGCGGCATTTCAAGCCGGAAATGCTGCTGATCTCGGCCGGCTTTGATGCCCATGCGCGCGACCCGCTGGCGCAGCTTAATCTGCTGGATGATGATTATTACTGGATCACCGAGCATCTGCTGCATCTGGCTGATGCCTGCGCTGGTGGGCGGGTGGTTTCTACATTGGAGGGCGGCTACGATCTCGGCGCCCTGGCCAGCGCCAGCGCCGCCCATGTGCGGGCGCTGATGGCGGGGTGAGCGGCGGCGGATGCTTTTTTCTAAGAGAATTTTGCAAGTAATGGTATTTTATAAAAGATTATAGCCCGAAATAAGCATTTTTTGTCCTCTCGGCGCATGAGGTGCGTATTATGGCCTTGGGTGATTTTACAACCCCGCATGTCTTTCAGGAAAAGACGGTTCCTAAAGATACTGCGCTTGCCGGTTATGCGGCGCTTATTCAGGCTTATGGCCTGGAAGCGCCGCTTCGCGTTGCCTCCTGCGTCGCGCAGCAGACAATACGCGGAACTGTTCGGCTGGTGGGCGAATGGCAGCTTTTCGACAAGCGGCTGTTGCCCAAACCGAGTTTACGCGACCACATCTTTTTTGCACTCCGCTATGAGACACTCGATCTTCTCATTTTGAAGCGGCTATTCCTCAAGGCAGCGCCAGGCACCATTGAAGCGGCTATTCGATCCGAGCCTTTTGGCATTCCAGCCCGGATGCTCTGGTTTCTTTGGGAATGGCTGCTCGGACAAAAACTCGACCTTCCCGATCTCACCACGGGAAATTATGTCGACCTGCTGCCTGCCGCAAAATATATCGTCGCCACGCCGATAAATTCGCCGCGCCACCGCATCCGAAACAATCTGCTCGGAACGCCCGGCTTCTGCCCCGTCATCCGGTGTACTGATCAAATCGCCGAAGCCATCGGAAATAGATGGAACGAAAAGGCCAAAGACATCATTGGCCGCGGTTCCCCCAGTGTCATTGCGCGCGCCGCCAGTTTTATGCTGCTCGCGGATAGCCAGGCGAGTTATCAAATTGAGGGCGAACGCCCACCGAGGAATCGCCTGGAGCGCTGGATGCGTGCGGCTGCACAGGCGGGCAAACAGCCGGTCACAATCGATGAGCTTGTTCGCTTGCAGCATATAGTCATCGAAGATGGCGCCTATGTCGAACACGGGTTGCGGCAGGAAGGCGGCTTTATTGGCGGCCGGGATTACGATCAAAACCCGCTGCCAGAATTCATCTCGGCCCGCCATGATGATTTGGCCGGCTTGTTACAGGGCCTTATGGCGGCCCATCAAAGGATGTCGGATGGCAATGTGGATGCCGTGCTGCAAGCGGCGGTAATCGCCTTTGGCTTTGTCTTCATTCATCCTTTCGAAGATGGCAACGGCCGCATTCACCGATATCTTATCAATCATGTTCTGGCCGAGCGGAAATTCACGCCCGCCGGCATGACCTTTCCGGTTTCAACCGTTCTGCTGAAGCGTATTGAAGCATACCAAGATGTCTTGCGCCAATTCACCGGGCCGTTGCTGCAATACATAGAATGGGTGCCGACCGCATCCCGGAATGTTCACATCATCAATGATACCGCCGATCTCTACAGATATGGGGATTTTACCGCTATCGCTGAATTTCTGTATGCCTGCGTCATCGCAACGATTGCCGAGGATCTCCCGAGGGAGATTGGCTATCTCAAAAAATATGATGTGGCGAAGCGCCGTATCGAAGACATGATGGATATTGCGGACAAGGATATCAGCTTGCTGATTGTTTCCATCGCCAGGAATCACGGCAGGCTTTCGAAAACCAGGCGTAGCAAGGACTTTGCCCGCATGACGGACGAACAAGTGGCGCAAGTGGAGCGAATTATTGCCGATGCCTATGAAGATGACTGAAGATATTCAATAAAATCCCTGGCCGGCGGCATGAATAAGCGATCTGGCGCTGCTTGAGGCTGGCCTGAATGCTCCATCCGCTCTTGGATCAGGGCCGCACTTGTGGCATGTCTAGCCGGGATGGCGGGGTGGGTTCGCGCCAATCGGCGCCGGAACCCCGTGCGATATAAATTATGAAGTGGAATCAATAAGATGGCTGCTTATCAATATATTTATGTGATGAAGGGTCTGAACAAGACCTATCCGGGCGGCAAGCAGGTGCTGAAGAATATCTGGCTCAGCTTCCTGCCGGGCGCCAAGATCGGCGTGCTGGGCCTCAATGGCAGCGGCAAATCCACCCTGCTCAAGATCATGGCCGGCCTGGACAGCGAATTCACCGGCGAGGCCTGGGCCGCCGATGGCGTCAAGGTGGGCTATCTGGCACAGGAGCCGGCGCTTGATCCGGCCAAGGATGTGCTGGGCAATGTGATGGAAGGCGTGGCCGAGACCAAGGCGTTGCTGGACCGTTTCGAGGAAGTCTCGATGAAGTTCGGCGAGGTGACCGACGACGACGAGATGAATGCGCTGATCGCCGAGCAGGCCGAGTTGCAGGAAAAGATCGACGCCGCCGATGCCTGGGATTTGCAGCGTAATGTGGAAATCGCCATGGACGCGCTGCGCTGCCCGCCGGGTGAGGCCGAGGTGACCAAACTTTCCGGTGGTGAGCGCCGCCGCGTGGCGCTCTGCCGCCTGCTGCTGTCCAAGCCTGACATGCTGCTGCTCGACGAGCCGACCAACCATCTCGACGCGGAATCGGTGGCCTGGCTTGAGCGTTTCCTGCATGAATATCCCGGCACCGTGGTGGCGGTGACCCACGACCGCTACTTCCTCGAC
>DLGP01000023.1 GCA_002482765.1 Alphaproteobacteria bacterium UBA7691 | reverse complement strand
AGCGTCTGGAACGGCCGTGCCGATGCGCTGACCGTGCGCGAGCGTGCGCTCGGCGCCTTCAGCTGGAAGCTCTCGCCCTGGGCCCTGTTCTCCAAGCGCATCGATGCCGACATCACGCTCGACGGCCCCGAGCTGAAGGCTGACGGCTTCGTCAGCCTCACCGGTCCCGGCAGCCTGCAGCTGCGCGGCATGCGCGCCAGCGTCGACGCCCAGCGCCTGGAGGCGGTGCTCGACGTGCCGGCGCTGGTGTTCAAGGGCCGCGTCGAGTTCGACCTGCGCGAGCTGGTGGTCGATCAGTACTTCCCGGCCAAGGTCGAGGGCAGCGCGCTGTGGCGCGAGGCGGCGGTGGCCGGCAGCGCCGACGCGCGCTTGGGCGACATCCGCGCCGACTTTGCTACCCAGGGCGTGGGCACGATTGCCGGCACCGTCAGCGATTCCGGCGGCCCGCTCAGCATCGAGGGCGGCAAGTTCTCCGCTGGGCTGCAGGGCCTGAGCGCCGAGGCCACCCTGCGCGCCCGCGACGGCGATGCCGCCGTGCTGCGCGCCCTGCAGTACATCGGCCAGCCGCAGGCAGACGGCAGCTCGCGGCTGGAAATCAGCGGGCAGATGAATCGCGTGGGCGGGTGAGCGCAGGTATGAGCGCCAGCCAGCCCACCCCCGAGTTCCTCGACCACGCGCTTGCCGTCGCCAAGCGCGCCGCGGCCGATGCCGCCGAGGTCATCCGCCACTACTACCGCGGCCAGTTCGAGGTCATCACCAAGGCCGACGAGTCGCCGGTGACCCGCGCCGACGTCGAGAGCGAGCAGGCGATCCGTCGCGTGCTGACCGCGGCTTTCCCTGAGCACGCGATCTACGGGGAGGAGGAAGGCACGACCGGCAGCGGCGACTGGCTGTGGCTGGTCGACCCCATCGACGGCACCAAGAGTTTCGTGCGCGGCTATCCGATGTTCAGCACCCAGATCGCGCTGATGTTCCGCGGCGAGCTGGTGCTGGGCGTATCTTCGGCGCCGGCCTTCAACGAGTTGGCCTGGGCGCGGCGCGGTGGCGGCGCCTTTCTCGACGGCGCGCCGATCCGGCTGGCACCCGCGCAGCCGCTGGAGCGCAGCGCGCTGTCGACCGGCAACCTGAAGACGCTGGCCGCAGCACCGGGCTGGAATGCACTGGCCGGCCTGGTGCGCCGCGCCAGCCGCACCCGCGGCTACGGCGATTTCTACCACTACCACCTGCTGGCCCGCGGCGGCATCGATCTGGTGATCGAGTCCGATGTGAACATTCTCGACATCGCCGCGCTCGCGGTGATCGTGCGCGAGGCCGGCGGGGTGTTCTCCGACCTCGATGGCCGCGAACTCTCGCTGGCCACCACGACCGTGCTGGCCGGCAACACCGAGCTGCATGCCGAAGCGCTGGCGGCCTTCCGCGACTGGCGAGGGGCGGGCGCGTGAGCGCGATCAAGCCGCCGCCGCAGCTGCCGACCATCCACTCGATCGATGAGCTCGACTATGGCGGTCGTTTCCAGGTCGAACAGTTGGAACTCGAATTCAGCAACGGCGCGCGCCGGCGCTTCGAGCGCAGCAAGCCGCGCGGCCGTGGGGCGGTGATCGTGGCCGCGATGCAGGACGCCGAGACCCTGCTGCTGGTGCGCGAGTACGCCGCCGGTCCGCATCGCTACGAGCTGGGTCTGGTCAAGGGCCGCATCGATCCGGGCGAGGATGCGGAGACCGCAGCCAATCGCGAGCTCAAGGAAGAAGCCGGCTTTGGCGCGCGCCGGCTGACGGTGCTGCGCGAGCTGACCCTGGCGCCGACCTACTTCACCCACGCGACGACCCTGGTGCTGGCCGAGGACCTCTACCCCGAGCAGCTCGAAGGCGACGAGCCCGAGCCGCTGGAGGTGATCCCGTGGCCGCTGTCACGCCTGCATGAGCTGATGCTGCGCGAGGACTGCTCGGAGGGTCGCTCGCTGGCGGCGATGTTCATCGTTCGCGAATACCTGCAGCGGCGGAGCGCGCCATGAGTTCTTCAAGCTTCGTGCTGGACGTCGCCGCGCGTGCGCGCCTGCTGGACATCGCGCGGCGCGCCGGCGCCGCCATCCTCGAGGTCTATGCCCGCGACTTCGAGGTCGAGGCCAAGGCCGACCGCAGCCCGCTGACCGAGGCCGACCTGGCCGCGCATGCCTTGATCCGCGATGGCCTGGCCGCGCTGGCACCCGCGATTCCGCTGCTCAGCGAGGAGTCCGCGCCGGAGGAACTGATCGAGCGTCGCAGCTGGCAGCGCTACTGGCTGGTCGATCCGCTCGATGGCACCCGCGAGTTCGTCAAGCGCAACGGCGAGTTCACCGTCAACATCGCCTTCTGCATCGATGGCCATCCGGTGCGCGGCGTCGTCCTCGCGCCGGCCACCGGCGACATCTTCTGGGGTGGCCCCGAGGGGGCCTTCGCCGGCCGCGTCCTGGACGGCGAGATCGCCGACACCGTCCACTTGAAGGTCCAGCCCGATGGCCCCGTGCGGATCGTCGCCAGCCGCTCGCATGGCCATGCCGCCCTCGCCCAGCTCTGCGATACGCTGCAGGTCGCCGAGGACGTCTCGGTCGGCTCCTCGCTGAAGTTCTGCCTCATGGCAAAAGGCGACGCGCAGCTTTACCCCCGATTTACCCCCACCTGCGAATGGGATACCGCCGCCGGCCAGGCCGTGTTGGAAGCCGCCGGCGGCAGCGTGCGCGACTGGCAGGGCCGGCCGCTGCTCTATGGCAAGCCGGATTTCCGCAATCCGGGCTATCTGGCGCGGGGCCGGGATTGAACCGATGAGCCTGGCGCCCGCCGACCTGATTGCCCAATTCGGCTATGCCGCGATCCTGATCGGCACCTTCCTGGAAGGCGAGACGATCCTGATCCTGGCCGGCTTTGCCGCGCATCAGGGCCTGCTGCGGCTTGACCTGGCGATCCTGTGCGCCTTCCTTGGCTCGGCAGCCGGCGACCAGCTCTGGTTTGCCCTGGCGCGACATCACGGCCAGCGTTTCCTGGCAAGCCGGCCCGGCCTGGCCGCCCGCATCGCGCCGGCGACACGCTGGCTGGAACGCTATCCCACCAGCTTTGTGCTCGGCTTCCGCTTTGTTTACGGCATCCGCAATGTGGCGCCGATTGCAATCGGCCTGAGCGCAATCCCGACGCGGCGTTTTGTGCTGCTCAATCTTTGCGCCGCGGCACTCTGGGCCGGGATTTTCGGCAGCACCGGCTATTATTTTGGTGCCGCGATGGAAACCATGCTGGGCGATCTCAAAACGATGCAGCTTAAAATCCTCGGCGGCATCGCCCTGGCTGTGCTGGCCTGGTTCGGCCTGCGCTGGATTTCAAAGCGGTTTTTTTAGAATTCCTCAATCGGCCGCTCAGCCGGCTCTACTTCCGCCACGCTGCCGGCATGGCCAAGCTTGGCAAACAGCGCCAGTTGCTCGGGCAGCAGGATGGCTTTGGCATCAAGGCGGGCCAGCAATTCGGCGGCGCGCAGGCGGCCTTCAAGCTGGCCGATGCGGGCGGTGAGGCCGTCGATGCGCAGCGGATCAATGGTCTGTTCGGCAAAGCCGCGATCCAGGCGCTTTTCCAATTGCGCAATCTCGCGCCGCAGGGCGTTGCTTTCGCCCTGCACGCGATTGGCCAGGGCGCGCAATTGCTGGCGCTGGAATTCGCTCAGGCTCAATTGATCCGCCATGTCGAGCACCGGCATGATGGCGGGATAGGCGCGATCTTCCACCGCCACGGCCTCGGCATGCAGCGCCAGGGTTTCGGCCGCATCATCGGCAGATTGGCTGAATTTGGTGGCAAAGGCGGCACCGGCGGCAAAAACCGCACCGGCGACCAGCAAGGCAAGGCAGCGACGAATCATGGCGAATATTCCTGTACTGAAGCGGGCGGGGGTTTTACGCCCTTTTGCTCAGATGGGAATAGCTCAGCCTGAAACACAGGAGTCCGAGGTGACGACGGTCACAGGATGGTCATGAAACCACGATCACGTCTGCGTGCGGCTTTTCAGCATAAAGCTGCTCCACCAAAGCCTGGCGGCGCTCCAGAACCGCGCGCTGGTTGATATAGCCCTTGTCGGTAATCTCGTTGGCGTCGATCGAGGCCGGTTCATCCAGCAGCAACACCCGCCGCACGATCATCGACGAGCCATTCTGCATGGCATTATAGGCGGCGAGCTTTGCCGCGATGGCCTGCTGCAAGTCGGCGCGCGGCATCGCCTTGGCGGCTGGCGTCGGCCAGGCCAGCAGGCCGACAAAGGCGCGGTCATGCCCGGTCACCACGGCATCCTGCAACAGCGGCGTGCAGGCAGCCAGGGCGGCCACGCGCAAGCCGCCGACATGCACCCAGGTGCCGGTGGTGAGTTTAAAATCCTCCGCCGTGCGGCCATCAAACACAATGCCGGCTTCCGGCGCGGCGGCATCGGCCAGTTTGCCGGCATCGCCGATGCGGTAATACCCTTCATCATCGAAGGCGGCGGCATTCTGCTGCGGATCGCCGAGATATCCCGGCGTGACATTCGGCCCGGCAACACGCATTTCCAGCTTGCCGCCCGAAGGCACAAATTTGATCCGGGTGCCGGGGATCGGCACGCCGATCACACCGGCGCGTTCGATCAGGAAATGCGCGGCGGTGGCCAGCGGCGCGGTTTCGGTGGAGCCCCAGCTCGAGGTCATCACCACGCGGCGGCCGAGCGTGCGCACACTCAGCGCTTCCAGCCGCGCCCATAGATCGGGCGGCAAAGCGGCGCCGGCATAGAAAATCAGTTTCAGCTCGGCGAAGAAGCGGCGGCAGAGCGCTTCATCGCGTTCCAGATAGGGCAGCAGCATGGCATAGCCGGCCGGCACGTTGAAATAGAGCGTCGGCGACACCTCGGCCAGATTGGCCACGGTCTGCTCGATCAGGCCCGGCGCCGGCTTGCCATTATCAATGAACAACGTGCCGCCCTGGCGCAGCACCAGATTAAAATTGTGATTGCCGCCAAAGGTGTGGTTCCACGGCAGCCAATCCAGCAAGACCGGCTTGGTCTCGGCCAGGAAAGGCCAGATCTGCGCAATCGATTGCTGGTTTGACGACAGCATACGATGCGTGTTGATCACACCCTTGGGCAGCCCGGTGGAGCCGGAGGTGAACAGGTATTTCGCCACCCAATGCGGCGCGATCTCGGCGAAGCGCTGTGCAGCCAAGGTATCCGGCGGCTGCGCCAGCAGATCGGCAAAGGCGGTGGCCGGTATGCCATCGGGCGCAGCGTCGCCGCTCACCACTTCAACACCGGCCAGATCAAGCCCCTGCAACGCCTTGGCAAAGGGCGCGGCGGTTTCGACAAAGATCAGCTTTGGCCGCACCAGATCAAAGATATGCCGCAGCTTGGCGTGATCCTGGCTCATCAGCGAATAGGCAACACTGACCGGCGCCGCCGGCACCCCGGCCAGATAGGCGCCGAGCAGAAACCGGGCATGGTCGATACTGTTGCCGGACAGCAATAAGGCTGGCGTATGCTGGCCCATGCCGCGCCGGATCAGGCTGGCGGCGATGCGGCGTGCATCCTGCCAGGCTTCGGCATAGCTCAGGCGGCGCCAGGCGCCATCCTTGCCGCGTTCGGCGAGAAAGCTGGTATCCGGCTGCTGCCGTGCCTGACGCTCCAGATCAAGGCCGAGATGCGCCGGATAATCGCCCAGCGGCTCGGTGCTTTCGAGCACAAAGCCGCCATCGGCACGTTCGCTGCGCAAAATGCGCGGCTCAGCCAGCGCAAGCGGCAAGAAGGGCGGTTTGCTGCCCATCGCATGTTCCTCCCAGAACCTGTTTCCGGGAATTGTACGCTACCGTTACAATCGAGGCAAAAGGAAAAAGATGCGGCAGGGCAAAACCCGGCTTCCAGCCCCCTTCGTCGTGGTCGGCGCAGGCCGACCATCCACGAGTGTTTTTTTGTTTCTCAGCCAGTAAAATGAAAGCCGTGGATGGTACGCCTTCGCGTACCATGACGGTCTTTGTTGCGGCGTCAGCCGTGTTCAGGAAGCCCCAGCCCTCAGGCGTTCACATCAATCACTGTGCGGCCCCTGATCTTGCCGGCGAGGATTTGCGGCGCCAGGTCGAAAATGGCCGAGAGCGGCTGCGTCTCGGTCATGGCATCCAGCTTATCCAGCGGCAGGCCGGTGCCGAGTTGCCACCAGGCGCGGCGGCGGCGATGCGACGGCGCCATCACACTATCAATGCCGAGCAGGCTGACATTACGCAGGATGAAGGGAAACACGCTGGCCGGCACATCATTGCCGCCGGCCATGCCGCAGGCCGCCACCCAGCCGCCATACTGGGTGTGGTTGATGGCGCTGGCCAGGGTTTGGCCGCCCACACTGTCAATCACTGCCGCCCAGCGTTCCTTGGCCAAAGCCGGCGCCTTGGCGGCCAGCTCGGCGCGATCAATGAAATCGCTGGCGCCGAGGCCACGCAGATAATCATGGGTTTCCGGCCGGCCGGTGGCGGCCACCACCTTGAAGCCGCGCGCCGCCAGCAACGCCACCGCCACCGAGCCGACGCCGCCGGCAGCGCCGGTGACCAGCACCGGCAAAGCATCGGCGCGTTCATCCTTGACCAAGCCGGCATCTTCCAGCGCCATGACGCAGAGCATCGCGGTGTAGCCCGCCGTGCCTACCGCCATGGCTTGCGCCAGGCTGAAATGATCCGGCACGCTGACCAGCCATTCGCCCTTGACGCGCTGATAGCGGCTATAGCCGCCCCATTGCGTTTCCGACAGGCCATAGCCGTTGACCAGCACGCGGTCGCCCGGCTTCCATTCCGGATCGGCCGATTCCACCACAATGCCGGCCAGATCAATGCCGGCCACCATCGGCAGCTTGCGCGCAATCCGGCCGCCGGTGAGGGCCAGGCCGTCCTTGTAGTTCACCGTGGAATAGGCGATCTCCACCAGCACGTCATGCTGCGGCAGATCGGCCAGCGTCAATTGTTTGAAACCGGCCTTGGGCTTGCCATCCACATCCTCGATCAGAACCGCGCGGAAGCTGTCAGTCATTAGTGGCCTCAGCGGATCGGTTCGAGGATCGAGACGTAATTCGCCACCGCGACGCCGCCCATATTGAAGACGCCGCCGATCTTGGCATCCTTCACTTGCAGCGCGCCGGCCGAGCCGTTCAGCTGCATCGCCGCCATGACATGCATCGACACGCCGGTGGCGCCGATCGGATGGCCCTTGGCCTTGAGGCCGCCCGACGGATTGATCGGCAGTTTGCCATCCTTCTGGGTCCAGCCTTCCAGGATCGCCTTGGCGCCCTGGCCCGGTGCGGTCAGGCCCATGGCCTCGTATTCGATCAGTTCGGCAATGGTGAAGCAATCATGGCTTTCGGCAAAGGACAGATCCCACACATCAAGGCCGGCTTCATCAAGCGCATCGGCCCAGGCCTTGGCCGGGCCTTCAAAGGCGATCACATCGCGCTTCGACATCGGCAGGAAATCCTGCACATGCTTGGCGGCGCGGAAAGCGATGGCCTTCTTCATGCCGAGCGCGGTCTGCACATCGGTGAGCACCAGGGCGGCGGCGCCATCCGACACCATCGAGCAATCGGTGCGCTTCAGGCCGCCAACCACGATGGGATTCTTATCCGAAACATTGCGGCAGAAATCAAAGCCGAAATCGCGCTGCATATGCGCCAGCGGATTGACCGAGCCGTTCTTGTGATTCTTGGCCGCGATCATCGCGGTGGCATCCGACTGATCGCCGTATTTCTGGAAATACTTGCTCTGGATGCTGTCAAACACGCCGGCAAAACCGCCCTGGGCGAAATTCTCTTCCTTGCGGTAGCTGGCCTTGAGCAGGATGTTGCCCACCACGTCATTGGGCGCCGAAGTCATCTTCTCCACGCCGACGCAGAGCACAAAACGCGCCTTGCGCGCCGCAATCGCCTGCAAGCCCTGGAATACCGCCGCCGTGCCGGTGGCACAGGCATTTTCCAGCCTGGTGGCCGGCTTGAAACGCAGGCCCGGATCGGCCTGCAACACCAGGGAAGCCGGGAAATCCTGCTCCACCAGGCCGCCATTGAAGGTGCCGAGATAGATCGCATCCACATCCTTCGGCTCGATCCCGGCATCGATGATGGCCTGGGTTGCCACTTCCACGATCAGGTCTTCCTGGGTCTTGTCATCCAGCTTGCCGAATTTGCTGTGGCTCCAGCCGACGATGCAGGCGGTCATGGCGTTTTCCTCCGGGGATGCTTGGTGGCTTAAAAGGATTTGCCCAAGAAAGTGAGCGTGTGGCGGGTGGAAGTCAACAGATGCCGGAGCATGTTCTAACGGTTGTTAGAAATTTGCCAGTTTTCATGCGCCTGGCCAGCCAACCCGGCGCTGAAAATCAGCATGCCAGAGCAGTTCGGGCGGGATACGGCTGTTCGGGAAGGCGGCCAGCACCACTTGCAAACCCTTGATGCGCGCCTGCTTCAAAGCCGGCAGGCAATCGGTATCGCCACTCACCAGGATGATACGCTCAACCGAGCCGGTTTCGGCATGATTGGCAATATCCAGCCCAATGCGCATATCGACGCCTTTCTGCTCAAAATCGGGGCGGAAATCATCATCCGTCAGCGCAGCCGCAGCTATCGGCACACGCTTGGGCTTGAAGCCACGGAATTTCAGCACACCGCGCCGCACGGCAAACAGATTGCGCGCTGCCAGGTCACGTAACCAATGATCCGATCCGGCAAATTCATGCGCCAAGCCGGAAATTGGCAATTTGTGAATGCCGTTATACGGGGCGCAATCATAGTACAGGATGCGGAGCAGAAACTCGTCCGCCTCAACGCAAAGATGGGCGGCTTTTTCGATAAAATCCGGATTGTAGTTATGGCCGGCCAGTCGCGCCAAAACACGCAGATGCCCGCCATCGATCAGTACAGAAACCCGCAGCATAAAAAAGACCCCCCAGCGTTGCCGCCAGAGGGTCTTGCATAGAATGCCCGCCTACGGGCGTAGCGGATATGTATATGAATCTATGAGTGATGGTTTACTCTGTCAAATAAAAGTTGTGATTTTCTCAATCCTCCTCGGCTGCATCGGCGGCCAAAGGCGGCAGCGGGCCGATGGCGGCGCGGCGCTGTTCCAGGCGGCTTTCCAGGGCGTAGAGGCTGGCCGGGCTGCGCGCCGCCGAGACCGGGCCGAGCAGAGGCGCCGGCAGCATGCCCTGGGCATAGGGGATTTCCGCCCGCAACAGGCCGAGCGCATGCTGCAAGGCCGCCGCCTCGGCGCGGCGATCCTGGGCGGCGCGGGCGGCAAAACTGGCATCCTCGGCCAGATCGAGATTACTGGCTTTCCAGGCCGGCAGGCGCAAAGCTGCACGCAACCGCGCCAGCGCGGTGCGGTTATCGCCCTGCTTGGCTAGGCGCAACGCCTCGGCGCGCAAGGCCCATTGTGGCCACAGCACCGCCGCCTGGGCCGGCGGGCTGGGCGACATCGGCACACCCTGCGGCAGCAAGCGGGCCAGCCAGGGGCGCGGATCGATCCGCTTGCCATCAATATAGACTTCCAGGGTCACATGATTGGCGATGCCAGGCCATATCGGTGCCGCATCGGCCACTAGGCCGAGCGGCTGGCCGGCGGCGATGGGTTCACCCGGCCGCGCCTTGGCCGCTACACCCAACAGCCGGATAGTGAGCGGTTTTCCGGTATTTTCAACCGTGGCCACCAGGCTGGGCCAGCCGATCTGGCGCGCCGGCGGCAATTCCGCCCGCTGTAGGCTGGCCGGCCGCGCCAGGGTGAGCGGCAGGCCCGGCACAAAGCCCAGGTCAACCCCGGTGGGATAGGGCTGCGGATCGTTGCGGCCGCTGCGGGCACTATCCCAGACCGGCCAGGTGCCGCGCAATTCGGCGGCATTCTGCGCTTTTGCCGCGCCGGCCCGGAGCAGCACCGGGGCGGCAGCGGAAGCCGCGAGCAGGGCCAGGAAGCCGCGCCGCCGCACGGTCATTGACTACGAATTGTGGCGGTGGCCACCCCGGCACCGACCAGCAGCGCACCGCCGGTGCGGTTGAAGGCGCGCACCACACGCGGCGAGCCGACCGCCTGGCGCGCCTTGCCGGCGACCAGGGCATAACCTGCCGCATTGGCCGAGCAGAGCACCAGGAAAGTGGCTTCCAGGATCACCATCTGGGTCAGGAAATCCGCCGTTGGATCGAGGAATTGCGGTAGGAAAGCAACAAAAAACGTGATGCTTTTGGGATTGAGCGCAGTGACCAGCCAGGCATGGCCGAGCATGCGGGCCTTCGACACCGCATCGCGGCGCGGCTCGGCAATAAGCGCATCGCCGGCACGCCACAGCTTGATGCCGAGATAAACCAGATAGGCGGCGCCAACCCATTTCAGGATGGTGAACACGGTGGCCGAGGTGGCGAGCAGCGCGCCAAGGCCGAGCAGGCTGAGGGTCATGGCGGTGAAATCGCCCAAGGCCACGCCGGCCGCCATCGGCAGCGCGGCGCGCCAGCCCTGGCCCAAGGCATAGGACACCACCAGCAGCACGGTGGGGCCGGGGATCAGCAGCATCACGCTGGATGCGGCGACGAAGGCAAACCAGAGTTCAAGGCTCATTGGGCGGCTCCTGCTCGAATCGCCCCCAGACTAAAGCAGCCCGCCCTCCTGGGCCAGCGCCCGGAATTTGCGCGGCGAAACGCCGAAACGGGCATGGAACAGCCGGCTGAAATGCGACGAACTGTTGAAGCCCCAGTCAAAGGCGATATCGGTGATGGTGCGGTGGCGCTGCGCCGGATTGCCAAGATCGCTGCGCACCCGCTCCAGCCGCTGGCGCCAGATCAGTTCACTCAACGTGGCCGGCTCGCCCTCGAACAGCTTGTGCAGATAGCGTTTGGAATAGCCGAAGGCGGCGGCGATGGCCTCGATCGACAATGCCGGATCGCGCAATTGCTGGCCGACAAAAACCAGGATGCGCTGGCGCAGGCGATGGCCATCATCAATGCCGCGTTCCAGCTCATGCGCACTGCGCGCCACCTGATCGGCCAGCAGCGCGCCGAAATCATCCGTCAGTGTGCGGGCCTGATCCCCTGCCGCGGCGGCTTTGGTTTCACTGCGCAGCGCGGCATGCGCTTGCAGCAACAGATCATAAACCAATTGCCCGGCCGGGCTGCTGCGGTTGAAGCGCCGCACGGCCAGGCGATCCACTTCCAGGCCAAGCCGGGTGAGCTGGTCACGCGGCAGCAGGATCGCCGCCTGCACGATGCGGTCTGAATTCGATACGACATAGGTTTGCGTGGTGTCGTAGATGCCCCATTCGCCGGGCGTGATCACCACCTGGCGGCCGCCCTGTTCAAACCGCGCTGCGCCTTCAAGCTGGGCGACAATCTTGACATAGCCGCGATCATCGCGCCGGATCAGCCGCGGTGTGCGCACCACACGATGCCGGCTGGCGGCGATGCGGCAGATTTTCAGATTGCGGTGTTCGCCCAGATCAAGCTGGCCGTCGAATTTTGGATCGCCGAACGTATCCGCTTCAAGCCAGCCGATATGTTCACGCACAAAATCGCCCCAGCGCTCCAGCCGGTCGCTCACCCCGGTCTCGGCCTCGAAGGCTATGCTATGCGCACGGATCGCCATTGTTTCTCCCTGCCCGCATCCTAGCAGGCGACGGGGCCGAAGAATAGTTTGATATCCAACGGATTAATTTCTTGCTGCGACGCAACAACACAGAATCGTAGGCATACGAAGCTTTTTCTGTTCACTCTGAGGCAAGAAGCCATCGTCGCCCAAGCCTAATCTGGCCGGCGGCAGAACCGCCGGCACGATAACCGACCGGCGGCGCTTCAAGGAGGAAACTATAATGCGATCCATCGTGAAGGGCCTGAGCGGCCTGGCGCTGGCGGGCGCCCTGGGCCTGAGCCTGGGCCTGGCCGCGCCGGCGGCAACGGCGCAGGACAAAGTCAAAATCGGCTATGCGATTTCCAAGACCGGCCCGAATGCCGGCGGCGCCAATATCACCCAGATCCCGAATTACCAGCTTTGGGTGAAGGAGGTGAATGACAAGGGCGGCCTGATGGTGGGCGGCAAGCGCCTGCCCATCGAGGTGATCGAATATGACGACCGCTCGAATTCGGAAGAAGCCGTGCGCGCCGTGGAGCGCCTGATCACCCAGGACAAGGTGGATCTGCTGTTTCCGCCCTGGGGCACCGGCCTCAACCTGGCGGTTGGCCCGGTCTTCAACAAATACGGCTATCCGCAACTGGCCTTTTCGGCGGTGACTGATCGCGCGCCGGAACTGGTCAAGCGCTGGCCGAACAGCTTCTGGTTCCTCGGCACCAGCAAACAATATGTTGATGCGCTGGTGGCATTGCTGGTCAAGACCAAGGCCGAAGGCAAGATCAACGGCAATGTTGCCATGGTCTCGATTGCCGATGGTTTTGGCATCGACCTGTCGAAGGCGGCGCGCGAAGGCTTTGAGAAGGCTGGCCTCAAGCTGGTCTACGACAAGAGCTATCCGATCGGCACCCAGGATATGGCGCCGCTGGTGGGCGAGGCGCAGCGTTCCGGCGCTGATACCTTTGTGGCTTTCAGCTATCCGCCGGATACCATGGCGCTGACCGATCAGGCCAAGATCGCCAATTACACCGCCAAGGTGATGTTCATGGGCGTAGGCGTGGGCTTCCCGCTTTATCCGCAGCGTTTCGGCGCCAATGCGGAGGGTATCCTGTCGCTTGGCGGCTGGGACCCGAACAATGCCGCCACGGCAGAATACCGCAAGAAGCATCTGGCGATGCATAACCGCGACCCGGATTACTGGGGCAGCCAGGTCGGCTATTCCTCGTTGCAGATGCTGGAACAGGCGATTGAGCGTGTCGGCAAGCTCGACCGTGCGGCGATCATCAAGGAGTTGCAGAGCGGCACCTTCGACACCGTGATCGGCAAGATCAAGCTGGTGGACAATATGCCGAAGGATGCCTTCGCCCATATCGGCCAGTGGCAGGGCGGCTTCTTCACCGGCGTGGCGCCGCAGCGCCCGGGCATCGGCACGATCAAGACGCCGAAGGCCGCCTGGCAGCAGTAACATGTACCGGCCGCCGCTCAACTCTGCGGCGGCCGCTTTTCCTGGCATGAGGGTCGTTCAGTAATGCTCTTTGATGCGCTCATCACCGGCATAACGCTCGGCGGCATGTATGCGCTGGTGGCCATGGGCCTGACGCTGCAATATGGCGTCGCCCGCATCATGAATCTTTCCTATGGCGAAAGCCTGGTGGCGGCCTCTTTCGCTGCCCTTTGGCTCTATACCGGCAGCCGGATCAATCCGCTGCTGGGTCTGCTGCTGGTGGTGCCGGCGGCGGCTTTGCTCAACTGGCTGATTTATCGTTTCCTGCTCACCCCGCTGGTGCGGCGCGCCAAAAGCCGCGACGCGCTGGAGGTGGATAGCATCCTGGCCACCTTCGGCCTGCTGTTTGTGCTGCAAGGCATCATGCTGGCGCTCTTCGGCGGCGCCTATTTCAGCTATTCCTTCCTGGCCGTGCCGGTGCAGGTATTTGGTGCCACCATCGCCGCCAACCGGCTGCTGGCGCTGGGCTTCGCCCTGCTGATCGGCCTCGGCCTGTGGCTGGGCCTGACCCGCACCCGCACCGGCACAGCGTTGCGCGCCGTGGCGGTGGATCCGGTGGCGGCGCAATTGGTGGCGATTGATGTGCGCGCCATGGCGGCGGCGGCTTTTGCGCTTGGCGGCGCGCTGGTTGCCTCGGGCGGTGTGCTGACCTCGATGTTCCTCACCTTCAACGCCAATATCGGCGTGGTGTTCACCATGAAGGCGCTGATCGTGGTGATCATGGGCGGCGTCGGCAACCTGATGGGCTGCCTGGTGGCCGGGCTGATCCTGGGCCTGACCGAAACCTTTGTGGCCACCCTGGTTGATCCCGGCCTGACCCTGGCCGCCACCTATACGCTGTTCCTGCTGATCCTGCTGGTGCGGCCGCAGGGCCTGTTCGGGGGCGCCAAGCGATGAATGCCAAGTTTGCGCTTGCCGTTATTGCCGCCGCTGTTGGCCTCGGTCTGCTGGTTTTGCTGCCGCGCTGGCTGGATGGTTATGGCCTGTCGCTGGCCATCGGCATCCTGAATTACACCGTGCTGGCCACGGCCTGGGCGCTGTTTTCCGGCCCGACGCGCTATGTCTCGCTCGCCACCGTGGCCTTCTTCGGCATCGGCGCCTATAGCGTGGCGGTGCTGGGCGAGCTGTTGCCCTGGAGCCTGGTTCTGCTGATCGCGCTCGGCATCGGGCTTTGCGTTGCGCTGCTGGTGGGCCTCGCCACCCTCAGGCTCAGCGGGGTGTATTTTGTCATCTTCACCTTCGGCCTGGCTGAACTGATCCGCCAGCTTGTCACCTGGTTCGAGGTCAACAAGACCCGCACACTCGGGCGTTATGTGTTTGTGGATATCACCACCGAGCAGATTTACTGGCAGTTGCTGGCCCTGGCGGCGCTGGTTTTCCTGGCCGGTTTCCTGATCCGGCGCTCGCGCCTCGGCCTGGCTTTGCGCGTGATCGGCGATGACGAAACCGTGGCGCGCCATGTCGGCATCAACACCACCTGGGCCAAGGTGCTGCTTTTTGCCTTTTCGGCCAGTTTCATGACCCTGGCCGGCGCGGTGATGGCGCCGCGCTGGACCTATATCGACCCGGCCATCGCCTTCAACCCGGTGCTGTCTTTCCAGGTGCTCATCATGGCCTTGCTGGGCGGCGTGCACCGGCTGTATGGCCCGCTTTTCGGCGTCATCCCGCTGACATTGCTGTTTGAATATCTGCTGGCGCGTTTCCCGAACCATTTCAGCATCCTGATCGGCCTGGCCTTCATGCTGATTGTCTATGCCATCCCGCAGGGCGTTGTCGGCTTGCTGGAAAGCCTGCGCCAGCGGCTGAACAAGCAGGGTGACCGGCCATGACCGCCCTGCTGCACGTAAGTGGCCTGACGCGGCGTTTCGGCGGCCTGGTGGCGGTGGATGATGTGGCCTTCGACGTGCAGCCGGGCGAGATCATGGGCCTGCTGGGGCCGAATGGTTCCGGCAAGACCACGGTGATGAACCTGCTGTCCGGCGCGCTGGCGCCCGATGCCGGCACGGTGTTGTTTGAGGGCCGCGCGATCCACAATCTGCCGGCCTATCGCATTGCCCGCGCCGGCCTGGCACGCACGTTTCAGCTGGTGCGCCCGCTGGCCTCGCTGGATTGCCGCGACAATGTGCTGGCCGGCATCGCCTTCGGTGCCGAGCGACGCTGGGGCCGCGAAGCGGCCACGGAAGTTGAGCAGTTACTGGCCCGGGTTGGCCTAGGCGGGCGCGGCGCGGCCTTGCCGGGAGAGCTTACCTATATCGATCAGAAACGCCTGGAGCTGGCCCGCGCCCTGGCTTTGCGGCCACGCCTGCTGCTGCTGGATGAATGGCTGGCCGGGCTAAATCCCACCGAATTGCGCGAGGCAATCAATCTGGTGGCCAGTTTGCGGCGTGACGGCATTGCCATCCTGATGGTGGAGCATGTGATGGATGCGATCCGCAGCCTGTGTGACCGCTGCGTGGTGATGAATGCCGGCCGGCGCATTGCGCTGGGCAGCCCGGGCACGGTGTTGAGCGACCCGGAAGTGGTGCGCGCCTATCTGGGAGACGACAATGCTTGAAGTCTCCCAGCTCAGCATCGCCTATGGCCGCCACCGCGCCGTGGATAATCTGGCGCTCAGTGTCGCCAAGGCCGAGATCGTGGTGATCCTGGGCGCCAATGGCGCCGGCAAGACTTCGTTGCTGAAAGCCGTGGCCGGCCTGCTGCCGCGTGGCCGCGACGCCACGATCCATCTGGCTGGACAGGATATCGGCGCCTTGCCGGCCCATGCCGTGGTGGAAGCCGGGCTGGCCCTGGTGCCCGAGGGGCGCGGCATCTTCGGTGATTTGAGCGTGCGCGAAAACCTGCTGCTGGGCGCCTATCCGCGCCGCGCCCGCGCCCAGGAAGCGCAGAACCTGGCCCGCGTGCTGGCGCTGTTTCCGCGCCTGGGCGAAAGGCTGGCGCAGGCGGCGCGCACCATGAGCGGCGGCGAGCAGCAGATGGTGGCGATTGGCCGCGCGCTGATGTCGGCGCCAGACATATTGCTGCTGGATGAACCCTCGCTCGGCCTGTCGCCGCTGATCTGCGGCGAGCTGTTTGACGCGCTGAGCCGTATCCGCAGCACCGGCATCGGCGTGCTGCTGGTGGAACAGAATGCCAAACGCAGCCTGGCGATTGCGGATCGCGGCTATCTGATCGAGCAGGGCCGCATTGTCGGCGCCGGCAGCGCCACCGCCTTGCGCAACGATCCGGCGGTTCAGCGCGCCTATCTCGGCGCACACTGATCTCATTTCAATAAGGAGAGCAAACCATGTTCGAGACCCAGTTGCTGATCGGCGGCGCGGATCGGCCGGCGGCTGCCGGCAGGAGCTTTGACCGCATTGATCCGCTGAGCGGCCAGGTGGCAACCCGCGCCGCTGCCGCCAGTGTGGCCGATGCCAATGCCGCCGCCGATGCCGCCGCCGCCGCCTATCCGGCCTGGGCGGCTTTGGGGCCGAATGCGCGCCGCGCCCTGCTGCTGAAAGCCGCCGATGCGCTGGCAGCGCGGGCGGCGGATTTCCGCGCCACCATGCAGGCCGAGATCGGCGCCACCGCCGCCTGGGCCGGCTTCAATGTGCATCTGGCATCCGGCATGCTGCGCGAGGCGGCATCGATGACAACGCAGATCGGCGGCGAGGTGATCCCCTCCGACAAGCCGGGCTGCCTGGCCATGGCGACGCGCGAGCCGGTGGGTGTGGTGCTGGGCATCGCGCCGTGGAATGCGCCGGTGATCCTGGGCACCCGCGCCGTGGCGATGCCCCTGGCCTGCGGCAACAGCGTGGTGCTGAAAGCCTCTGAACTCTGCCCCGCCACCCATCGCCTGATCGCCACGGCCATCCAGGAAGCCGGGCTGCCGCCCGGCGTGATCAATGTGGTGAGTAATGCGCCGGCCGATGCGCCCGAGGTGGTGGCGGCATTGATCGCGCATAAGGCGGTGCGGCGGGTGAATTTCACCGGCTCGACCCGGGTCGGCCGCGTGGTGGCCGAACTGGCGGCACGTCAGCTCAAGCCGGTGCTGCTGGAACTGGGCGGCAAGGCGCCTTTGCTGGTGCTGGACGATGCCGATCTGGATGAAGCCGTGAAAGCGGCGGCCTTCGGCGCCTTCATGAATCAGGGCCAGATCTGCATGTCGACCGAGCGTATCGTGGTCGATAACGCCGTGGGCGATGATTTTGTGCGACGTTTTGCCGCCAAGGCGACATCCATGCCGGCCGGCGATCCGCGCCAGGGCAACGTGGCTTTGGGCGCATTGGTCAACCCGGAAGCCGTCGACCGCATCCTCGATCTGGTGGATGAAGCGGTGCGCCAGGGCGCCAAGCTGGTGGCCGGCGGCACACGCGATGGCGCCGTGATGGCCGCCACCGTGCTGGATCATGTCAGCCCCGAAATGCGCATCTATCATGAGGAAAGTTTCGGCCCGGTGGCCTGTGTGGTGCGCGTGGATGGTGATGATGCGGCGGTAGCCAGCGCCAACGACACCGAATATGGCCTTTCCGCCGCCGTGTTCAGCCGCAATATCCCGCGCGCGCTGGGCGTGGCGCGGCGCATTGAAAGCGGCATCTGCCATATTAACGGCCCGACTGTGCATGATGAAGCCCAGATGCCGTTTGGCGGCGTGAAGGCTTCCGGCTATGGCCGTTTCGGCGGCAAGGCCGGCATTGAGCAATTCACCGAACTGCGCTGGATCACGCTGGAAACCCAGCCCGGCCATTACCCGATCTGAGGCCGGCAATGGGCAAACTTGCGGGCAAGAGCTGCGTGATCACCGGCGCCGCCGGCAGCCTGGGACTGGCGGCTGCCCGCCGCCTGCTGGCCGAGGGCGCCAGCCTGTTGCTGGTGGACCGCGATGCGGAAAAACTGGATGCCGCCGAACGCGCGCTTGCGGCACCCGGGCAAGTGGCGGTTTGTGCCGCCGATGTGGCCGATAGCGGCGATTGCCAGGCTTACCTGGAAGCCGCCAGCGAACGCTGGGGCGGCATCGACGTGCTGTTCTGCAATGCCGGCATCAGCGGCGTGATCCGCCCGGTGACGGAATACCCCGAGGACGTGTGGGACCGTGTGCTGGCGGTTAACCTGCGCGCTGCCTTCCTGGCCTGCAAATACGGCCTGCCGCGGCTGCGCGATGGCGGCAGCATCGTGATGACCGCCAGCGTGGTGGGCGTGACCAGCGATCCCGGCATCTGCGCCTATGCCGCTTCCAAACATGGCCTGATCGGCCTGATGCGCACCGTGGCCAAGGAAGCCGCGCCACGCCGCATCCGGGTCAACGTGCTGGCGCCGGGGCCGATCGACAACGGCTTTCAGCGCCATGTCGAAGCCGGCCTGAGCCAGGCCATCGGCCAGGAAGCCGGCGCCTTCCTGGATGGCATCATCCCGTTGGGCCGCCATGGTCTGCCGGAGGAAATCGCCGAAGCCGTGCTGTTCCTGGCCAGTGACGCCAGCAGCTTCACCACCGGCAGCGTGCTGATGGCCGATGGCGGCATGCATATCTGAACCCTTCCACCAGCCAAGCCAACAGGAGCAAGCCCCATGCCCGAAGCCCCGAAAGCCGAATTCTGGCGCGACCTCAAGCCGATCAGCCCGGTTTTCAAGCCGGATGCACTGCCGGAAGCCTATATCCGCAATGCCCCCAGCGATGACGAAAAGCTTTATGTGCCGTTCACCGAAACCGTGTCGTCGCGGCCGCTCTGGATTTCGCCGGCGCAGAACAAATGGTGCGACATCCTGATGGCCAAAGCGGCCGGGCTGGTCAACCGGCATTACCATCCGCATGAAGTGTTTGCCTATACCATCTCGGGCAAATGGGGCTATCTGGAGCATGACTGGACCGCCACGGCGGGCGACTTTGTGTATGAGACGCCGGGCGAGGGCCATACCCTGGTGGCCTATGAGCATGAACAGCCGATGAAGGTGTTTTTCATCGTCACCGGGCCACTGATCTGGCTCGACGAAAACGGCAATTCCGCCGGGCATTTTGACGTGCATGACTATATCGGATTGTGCAAGGCGCATTACGAGAAGATCGGCCTCGGCGCCGATTACATCACGTCATTGTATCGCTGAGACGGCAGTGCTGCCCTTTAATCACTCTCAGCGACGTCATCCCCGGGCTTGACCCGGGGATCTCTCCCCAATTAAAAAACTTTGAAGAAACAGGCAAAAATGGGATGCACGGATCAAGTCCGCGCATGACGATTATGGGGGTGGGTGCAGCCCGCCGCTTACTCCCCACAACCCAGGCGCTGGATCATGTCGGCTGGCACCGGCAGGCCCTTGAGCTTGCCGGGCTGGGCCGGATCGGCCTGGGCCAGCACGCGCTTTTCGCGGCCTTCCACCAGCAGAATGCCGTCCTGGCGCCGGATCCGATGCAGCACCTGGAAGGAGGCATTGCCCCAGGCGGCGATCTGGCTATGCACCGCGATACGATCCTGCGCCGCTGCCGGGGCGAGGAATTTGGCTTCCACATTGACGATGGGAAAACCGATCGAGCCGATGCGGCGCAAGGCGGCCAGATCATAGCCGGCATCGGCGAGCAGGCGCCAGGTGCCGCTATCAAACCAGGCAAAGTAATTCGGATAGAATACGATATCGGCCGGGTCGCAATCGCCCCATTGCACGTCCAGCGGCACCACTGAAACATGCGGCTTCATTGCAACGGCTTCACTCGGCGGCATGGCGCGGCTCCAGCTTGTCGGCAATCGCGGCCAGGGTGCGGCCCAGGGTTTCGCCTTCAGGGTCTTTCAGCGCGGCGATGCGCGCCTGCATCAAGGCTTCGGCCGCCAAAGCCGGCGCCATGGCACCGGCCAGAGCCGGCAGGATCAGGTATTGCCGGATACGCTGGTAATTCTGCACGCCGCGCTGGAAGGTATCGCCATAACCCTTGATCAGCCGGGCGCATTCGGCGATTTCCAGGCCAAGCAACGGCTCCAGCGCCGCGCCGCGCCGGATCAGATCGAGCCAGTCTTCTATGCGCGCCTGTTCCTCGGCAAAACGATGGCTGCGGCGGCGCCAGGGCTTCAATCCGGCCAGCAGACGGAAACGCAGATAACCGCCCAGCCGGTTGCTCGGCAGGGTCATGGCGAGATGCCATTTGCCGAGCCAGCCGCGTTTTTCCGCCAGGCGTAATACTGGCACAGCCAGACGCGACGGCAGCAAACCGGCCAGTTCCTCGATGCCGGGCTTGAGGAAATCCGCCACCCGATAAGGCTGTCCGGCCTGGATGCGGGTTTCGCGCTCAATCGCCTTGAAGCGTTCCGGCTTGAGCTTGAGCTGCGCCACGCGGATCACATCCTCGCTGCTCATGCGCACCGCCAGATGTCGCGCCACCTCGCGCCGCAGCCGGCCATCACCATCCAGCGGCGCCAGGCTTGCCAAGCGATCCAGATAGAGCGCGGCATAGGCGGCATCCTGGTAATCGATCAGGCGCTTCACGCCTTCAGCGGCAAAAACCTGCGCTGCCTCGGGCAAGGCATCAACACGCTGCGCCAGATCGGCCAGCGGCAACACGGCCTTGTCTGCCGCTTGCGCAGCCCGGGCCTGGGCTGCCGCGATCTCGCCGCGCGCATGGGCCAGGCCAAAGCGGAAGCCGGCCAGGTTGCTCTCCACCGCCTTGCCTTCATCGCGGATGCCGGCTTCAAACAAATCCGGCGCCAGCGGCAGCGCGCCGCTGCCGGCCAGGGCGCCGAGCAAAACAGCATTGAGGATCGAACCGGACTCTTTCGCGGCCGCATCCATGTCAAACAGGATGGCGGCACGGGCGCATTCGCGCGCGGCGCGGAACAGCCGCGAAGTATCGTAGCGGCCATCGCCCATGCCGCTTTTTTCCGCCACGGCAAAAATCCGATGCGTGGAAGCGATCAGCAATGTGCGATCCGGCGTGACATAGCCGTTCAGCATGGCGCGGCCGGCTTCAACAAATTCGCTGGCGATCATCACGTCAACCTGGCCCAAACCGGGATTGAGGCACATCACCGGCCGGGCCTGCGAAATCTCGGGCCAGATTTCGATATAGTAAGTAGTCGCGCCGGTGCGCTGCGCCACGCCGGGGATCGAGGTGGCCTGCACCGGATGGCCGGCGCGTTGCGCGGCACCGCTGATCCAGTCAGTCAGCACGCCGCCGCCTTCGCCACCCAAAGCCGCCACCAGCAGCGTGATCGGTTTAAGCTGGCTCATACCCGCGCCCCGCCGAGCCAGTTGATCACGGCGCCATGCAGGCGATGGCTCAGTTTGTCCCACCAGTTCGGGTTATGCACGATCTCGGTTTTGTAAAAGGACGGGCAGAGCACGGCGGCATGCGCCACCTCGCCGCAATGGCCGCAGCCGACACAGCCCTGATTGACATGCGCCACCGGATCGCTGCGCAACGGATCGGGATTGGGCTTGATGGTGAGCGATGGGCAGCCGGAGAGCCGGATGCAGGAATGATCGCCGGTGCAGACCGCATCATCGATGCCGAAGCGGGTGCGCAACACCCGCTCGCCGGCAGCCAGGGCCTTGGCTTCCTCACCCTTGATGCGGCGCTGGCGCGCCAATTGGCATTCGCCCTCGGCGATAATCACCTTGAGGCCCTGCTGCGCCGTGCTGAGCGCCTCTTTCAGCGCCCCGGTCATGCCGGCCAGACCATAGGAGCGCAGCCGGCGCACCCATTTCACACCCAGCGCCTTCAATGTGGTTTCGATATCGGCGCCGCCGCCCTGGCTGGCATCATGCCGGTTGCCCAACGAGGACGGCAGGTATTGCACGCCGGTGGCCGAGGTATAGCCGTTTTGCAGCACGATCAGCACACCATCGCCGCGATTGAACAACGATGACGCCACGCCGGTGATCAAACCGTTATGCCAGAAGCCGCCATCACCCATGATCGCCACCGGGCGGCGGCGCGAGATCGGCCCGACACCGGCTGCCGAAGCCAGACTCATGCCATAGCCGAGGATCGAATTGCCGACCGAGAAAGGCGCAAAGGTGGCCAGCGCATGGCAGCCGATATCGGCGGCCACATGCACCGGCCCGGTTTCACGCTCCACCAGCTTGATCGCGGTGAAAACCGGGCGTTCCGGGCAGCCGGTGCAGAAAGTTGGCGGCCGCAGCGGCAAATCCGGGCCGATCAGCTCGGCGGCATGGGCGCGCTGTGCCTGGGCGCGGGCAAAACTTTCGCCGGGCGCCGCCAGGTCCAGCGCCGGCTGCGCCTTGGGCAGCCAGGCCAGCAGGCCACGGGTCAGCACCTCGATGGTATATTCGCCGGCCATCGGCAACACATCCTTGCCGGCCAGGCGCAGGTTCAGATCGGCGCGACGCAAGATGCTGCCGATCGCCTGTTCGAGATAATCCGGACCACCTTCCTCCACCACCAGCAGATGGCTTTTGCCGGCGCAGAAATCGGTGATCTGGCTTGGCGCCAGCGGATGCGTGACATTCAGCACCAGCAACGGCAGCCGCGATTTGCCAAAGGCATCGGCCAGGCCGAGATTGCCCAACGCCCGCAGCAGCGCGTTATAGATGCCGCCCTGCACGATGATGCCACAATCCGCAAGCTCACCCGGCATCACTTCATTCAGGCCATGTTCCAGGATGAAGCGCTGCGCCGCCGGCAGGCGCTGTTCAAATTTCAGTTTTTCCTGGCGGAAAGTGGCGGGCGGATGCGCCAGGTGATCGTAATTAAACGCTGCCGGGCCGACCCGGGCATTGCGCGACACATTGGCCGGCAGATTATCGGCAGCGGCGAAACTGCCGGTGACATGGCAGGCGCGAATGCGCAATTCCAGCATCACCGGCGTGTTGCTGGCTTCCGATAGGTCAAAGCCTTTTTCAACACAGCGCACAATGCTGGCCAGTTCGGGCCGCGGATCAAGCAGCCACATCGAGGATTTCAGCGCATAGGCATGGCTGCGTTCCTGGATCACGCTGGCGCCTTCGCCATAATCCTCGCCGATCACAATCAGCGCGCCGCCGATCACACCCGGCGAGGCCAGATTGGACAGCGCATCGGAAGCCACATTGGTGCCGACGATGGATTTCCAGGTGACGGCGCCGCGCGCCGGATAATTGATCGAGGCGCCGAGCAACGCCGCCGCCGAAGCTTCATTGGTGCAGGTTTCCAGATGAATGCCCAGTTCATCCAGAATATCCTGCGCCTGAACCAGCACATCGATCAGATGCGATACCGGCGCGCCCTGATAACCGCCAACATAGGAGACACCGGATTGCAGCAATGCCTTGGTGACGGCGAGGATGCCCTCGCCGTGAAAAACCTCGCCCTGCCCCAGGCGCAAAGCCTGAATTTCCTTGGCGAATGAGCGTTCCATGCGTGTTTTCTCCCTTGCTGCGCAAGGTGGCATGGAAGCCCGCTGCCGGTCAAGAAACAGTTTGATCTCAAACTAATTTCCGGCCTAATCTGGCGCACCAACAATGACGGCGCCGCCGCTATCCCGGCAACGGGGCGAGCGGGCCGCAAACCGGAGGAAACCAGCTAATGTCGATCAAGGCCAGTCTCTTTTTATCTGCCGCGCTGTTTGCCGTTGCCGCGCCGGCCGCCCTGCTGCCCGCTCAGGCGCAGGACAAGCCGGTGACCTTGCGCCTGGGCCATTGGCTGCCGGCGCAGCATCCGTTGCAGGCCGGCTTCACCGCCTGGGGCGCAGCGGTGGAGAAAGCTTCCGGCGGCACGGTGAAAACACAGATTTTCCCGGCACAGCAGCTGGGCGCCGCCAAGGACCATTACGACATGGCGCGCGACGGCGTGGCCGATCTCACCTATGTCAATCCGGGTTACACGCCGGGCCGCTTTCCGGTGATTGCCGGCAGCGAATTGCCCTTCCTGCTTGCCAATGCCAAACAGGGTTCGGCCGCCCTCGATTCCTGGTATCGCCCCTATGGCCAGAAGGAAATGGCCGATGTGAAACTCTGCCTGACCTGGGCGCATGACGCGGCGACGTTTCACGGCAAGGTTCGCATCAGCAAACCCGACGACCTGAAGGGCAAGAAGATTCGCCCGGGCAATGCCACCATGGCCCGCCTGGTGACCATGGCCGGCGGCGTGAATGTGCAGGTGGCGGCGCCAGAAGCGCGTGAATCGCTGGAGCGCGGCACTGCCGATGCCATCACCTTCCCGTGGGACAGCCTGTTTGTGTTCGGCATCGACAAGGTGGCGAAGCTGCATATGGATGCGCCGCTTTATGTCAGCAACTTTGTGCTGGTGATGAACAAGGCCAGCTATGCCAAGCTGTCTGACAACCAGAAAAAGGCGGTGGATGCCAATTGCAACACCGACGCGGCTTTGGCGCTGGCCGGGCCATGGGCCGATGTGGAAGCCGCCGGCCGCACCAAGCTGCGCGCCATGCCGGATCATGAATTTGTCAAACCGAGCGACGCCGACATGGCAGCCTGGCGCAAGATCGGCGACGAGATGACCAAGATCTGGTATGACGATGTGAAGAAGGTTGGCGTCGATGGCGAAAAGGCGCTGGCCGATCTGAAGGCTGAATTGAAGAAGCGCGACAGCGCGGCTTTCTGAGGCTTTGGTTTTGCGATGGCGGGGCCCGGCGCCCCGCCATTGTCTTGTTGATGAGCGGGGGAGCCGGGATGAATCGTTTCATCGACAGGGTCGAGCTGATTGCCGGCCTGCTGCTCGGCCTGGTTGCGATACTCACTTTCATCACCGTGCTGCTGCGCTGGCTGTTCAATTTCGGCCTGCCGGATTCGTTTGATTTCTCGCGCCTGCTGCTCGGCACCGCGATGTTCTGGGGCATCGCCCTGGCCGGTTTTCATAACCGCCATATCCAGGTGGATGGCCTGTGGGAAATGGCGCCGCCTTGGGGCCGCCGCCTGATCGATATTACCGCCACAGCGATAACCCTGGCCTTCATCGCGGTTTTTGCCTGGATGGTGAAGGACAAGGTGCTGAGCACACTTTACAGCCATGAGCAGACTTTTGACCTGCGCCTGCCGGTCTGGCCGTTTCATGCCCTGGCGGCTTTGGGCGTGCTGCTGGCGGCAATGCTGCTTTTGCTGCGTCTGGTGCGGCTGCTGGCCGGCAAGCGGGTGGATACCCGCAGCGAAGAGGTTTTCTAGTGGATCAGGATATTGTTGCCATTGCCGGCTTTGTATTGCTGTTTGCGCTGATGCTGCTGCGGGTGCCGGTGGGCGTGGCGATGGGCATTGTCGGCGTGGGCGGCTTCGGCCTGCTGGCCGCCACCAAGCCGGCACTGAACCTGCTGGCGCAATCGCCGATCCGGGTTGCCACCGATTACGATCTGGCGGTGATCCCGATGTTCATCCTGATGGGCTGCTTCGCTTCGGCCGCCGGCATGAGCCGCGAGTTATTCCGCGCCGGCGAAGCCTGGTTTGGCCATCGCCGCGGCGGCCAGGCCATGGCCACGGTGGCGGCCTGCGCCGGCTTTGCCGCCATCAACGGCTCGTCGGTGGCCACCGCCGCCACCATGACCAATGTGGCTTTGCCGGAAATGCGCCGCGCCGGCTATCATCCCGGTTTTTCCACCGGCGTGATTGCCGCCGGCGGCACGCTGGGCATCATGATCCCGCCTTCGGTGATCTTTGCGCTTTACGGCATCCTGACCGAGCAGGATATCGGCAAACTGTTCATCGCCGGCATCATCCCCGGCCTGCTGGGTGTGGCATTTTACCTGCTGACGATCCAGCTCGTCGGCTGGTGGCGGCCCGATTGGCTGCCACGCGGGCTGCGCAGTGATTGGCGCGAACGCCTGGCCGCCCTGCGCGATATCTGGGCCACCGGGCTGTTATTCATCGGCATTGTGGGCGGCATGTATGGCGGCATCTTCACCGCCACCGAGGCTGCCGGCTGCGGCGCCTGCGGCGCGCTGCTGATCGGCATCGCACGCGGCCGGCTCGGCTGGACCGAGATCAAGGCCAGCCTGGTGGAAGCGGTGCGCACCGGCGGCTCGATCTTCACCATCGTGGTGGGCGCCTTCCTGTTCGGCTATTTCCTGGTCATCACGCAAACACCGCAGAAGGTGAGCGAATTCCTCACCGGCCTGCCGGTGGGGCCTTATGGCGTGCTGGTGCTGATCCTGATCATGTATCTGGTGCTTGGCGCGCTGATGGATGAACTGGCGATCATCCTGGTGACAGTGCCGATCATCTATCCGGTGATGCAGCAACTGGGTTTTGATCCGATCTGGTTCGGCGTCATCATCGTGATGGTGACCTCGCTGGGCATGGTGCTGCCGCCGGTGGGGATCAATGTTTTTGTGATCAACTCCATCGCCCGCGATGTCAGCCTGGGGCGGATTTACCTGGGCGTGATGCCGTTTGTGCTGGTGGACCTGGTGCGGCTGGCTTTGCTGGTGCTGTTTCCGGCTTTGGCGCTGTATCTGCCCGGGCATATGAACTGACCATGGCGGCACAGCGCAAATCAGTCCCCAAACCGAAGCCCGCAGCCAGCGGCCACGGCCTGGATTTTGGCCGCCTGCCGGATTACTACGGCTATCACCTGCGCATGGCGCAATTGGCCGATTACGCCGATTTTGCCCGCGAGGCCGGGCCGGATGCGGTATCGCCCGGGCGTTTCAGCCTGCTCACCCTGCTGGCACATAATCCCGGAATCACCCAGAGCGCCTTGAGCCAGGCCGTGGGCCTGGACAAATCCACCCTGACCCCGGCGCTGGATCAACTGGTGCGCAAGGGCCTGGTGCTGCGCCGCAAGGCGGCCAGCGACAAACGCTCCTATGCCCTGTCGCTCAGCGCCAAAGGCCATGCCCTGCTGACCCGGCTGACCGAGGGCGTGGAACGCCACGAGGCCAATGTGGCCGCCCTGCTCAGCCCGGCCGAGCGCAAGCAGTTCATCGCCCTGCTCAAGCGCATCACCCAGGGGTTGAACCAGCGCGGGGGCAAAAGCTAATCCGGCTCAAGCCGGCCGCGCAGCTTGGCCAGGGCCAGCCGGATGCGGCCCTTCACGGTGCCGAGCGGCAGTTTTTCGCGCTCGGCGATGTCGCGATGCGAGATATCCTCGAAGAAGGCCAGATCAAGCAGCCGGCGCTGTTCCGGCGGCAATTCGGCCAAAGCGGCGCGCAGCCGGGTTTCGGCCTGGGCCTGATCCAGGGTGGCGCCCGGCTGGGGCGGCGGATCGGGCAGCAGGGCCGGGTCTTCCGGGTCAAATTCCGGCCGCCGCTCGCGCCGCAGCCGGTCGATGCGCTTGTTGCGCGCAATGGTGAAAATCCAGGTGGCCACCGAGGCCTGGACGGGATCAAAACTGGCCGCCTTGCGCCACAATGTGACCAGACTTTCCTGCGCCAGTTCCTCGGCCACATCCTCGGGCGCACCCTGGCGCAGCATGTAGCCTTTCACCCGTGGCGCAAAATGCGCAAACAATTCGGCAAAGGCGGCGCGGTCGGCTGCTTGCGCCACACGGTGCAGAAGTTCGGCCTGATGCTCCCGGTCCATGCCCGCATGGTGCTTGATGCCGCGCCACTATGCAAGGCGGGCCAATGGCTTAGAGCGTGTTGCGAAAGGGGGTGGAAAACCCGCCGCCGCATCGCTATGTTCCCCGCAATGATCACCCGTCTCTCCATTTCGGTTCTGGCGCTGGCCCTGGCGTCGGCCTGCGGCTTTGCTGCCATGGCAGCACCGGCCCAGGCACAGAATCAAGGCCAGAGCCAGCCAGGCAAAAGCGCTGCTGCGCCGCAGGCCGAGCCAGGCAAGGCCAAACGGCCGGAAACCAAGCGGATCGGCAGTTTCCATGGCTGGCAGGCCTATCAGCTTGACGGCAAGGATGGCCGCACCTGCTATCTGCATGGCCTGCCGCAGAAGCAGGAGCCGGCCACTGCCAAACGCGGCGAAATCTACCTGCTGGTAACGCATAAGCCGGCCAGCAAAACCCGCAACGAGGTCAGTATTGTGTTCGGCTATCCGCTGAAGCCGGAAAGCCCGGCCAAGGTCAGCATCGGCAAGGATAACCTGGCCATGTTCACCCATGGCGAGGCGGCCTGGGCGCCGGATGCCAGCACCGATGCCAAGCTGGTGGATGCCTTGAAAAAAGGCCGCCAGTTGGTGGTGCAGGGCCAATCGGCGCGCGGCACCAGCACCACCGATACCTATGACCTGAACGGCTTTGGTGATGCCCTGAAAGCCATCGACAAAGCCTGTCCGCTGGCGGGAGCCGGTTCATGAGCGCCGCCCTTGTGCCCGACATCCAGGCCCGCCCGGCCGCCGCCAACGCGCCGCTGGCCGGCAACGCGCCAGTGGAATTGCTCGGCCTGACCCGGGCCGAGATCGCCGCCGCGCTGGTCGAGGCCGGCGAGGCCGAGAAGGCCGCCAAGATGCGCGCCAGTCAGCTCTGGCACTGGATCTATTATCGCGGCGCGCGCGATTTCAGCACCATGACCACGCTGGCCAAGGATTTGCGCGAGCGCCTGGCGCAGCGTTTCCAGGTTGGCCGCCCGGGCGCCAGCCGCGACCTCAAAAGCAGCGACGGCACACGCAAGTGGCTGCTGCGCTTTGCCGATGGCGAGGAAGCCGAGGCCGTGCATATCCCGGAAGAGGATCGCGGCGCGCTGTGTGTTTCCAGCCAGGTCGGCTGCACCCTCACCTGCCGCTTCTGCCATACCGGCACGATGAAGCTGGTGCGTAATCTCAGCCCGGCCGAGATTGTTGGCCAGGTGATGCTGGCGCGTGATTGCCTGGAGGAATGGCCCTCGCCCAAGGATGGCCGCATGCTGTCCAACATCGTGATGATGGGCATGGGCGAGCCGCTGTATAATTTCGACAATGTGGCCAAGGCGCTGCGCATCGTGATGGATAACGAGGGTATCTCGATCTCCAAGCGCCGTATCACGCTGAGCACCGCCGGCGTGGTGCCGATGATCGGCCGCTGCGGCGCCGAACTGGATGTCAACCTGGCGATTTCACTGCATGCGGTGCGCGACGATATCCGCGATACGCTGGTGCCGATCAACAAGAAATACCCGATCAAGGACTTGTTGCAGGCTTGCGCCGATTATCCCGGCCTGAGCAATGCGCGCCGCATCACCTTTGAATATGTGATGCTGAAAGGCATCAACGACAGCCCGGCCGATGCGCGCGAATTGGTGCGGCTGCTGAAGGGCATTCCGGCCAAGGTGAACCTGATCCCGTTCAACCCCTGGCCCGGCGCGCCTTATGAATGCAGCAGCAACAACACGATCAGCCAGTTCAGCGAGATCGTGTTTAATGCCGGTTATTCCTCGCCGGTGCGCACGCCGCGTGGCCGCGACATCATGGCCGCCTGCGGCCAGTTGAAATCCGACAGTGTGAAACGCTCCAAGGCCGATATCCTGCGCGAGCAGCAGGCCAAGGAAGCCGCCGCCGCCCCAATGCCGGCGGTGGCGCAGGCCGAGGCCGGCTGATGCGCGGCGCGGCGGCCTTGCTGGTGTTTATGCTGCTGCCCGGCCTGGCCGGCGCCGATACACGCGGCCCGGCCGGCGAGTTCATCGGCACCGGGCCGGCCGCCTATGCCGCCGATGCCAACCAGGTGGCGGGCTTTGCCGGGCCGGATCAATGGATCATCCCGCGCTATTACCAGCGCCTGCGCGACGACCAGCATCGCGCCAAGGCCAGCCGCAAGAACATGCCGCGCGATCTGCCCGCCGGCCTGGGCCAGCGCCCGGCCAAGGGCGCAATGCTGCCGATGAACTTCGTGCGCGAGCCGCTGCCCAGCGCGCTGCTGCGCGACCTGCCGGCTTTGCCCGGCGGCATCGAACGGCTGGTGATCGCCCAGGATGTGGTGCTGCTGCGTGGCGACGGCCTGGTGCTCGACGTGCTGCCCAACGTGGTGCGCTGAGGCGTGGTGCGCTAAAACCCGTCCGGGTCACGGCAGCCGGTGCTGGGGCGCGGCTCTGGCTTGAGGCCATTGAGCGCGGCGATATCCGGCCACCATTGGCTGGCGCGCAGCCGGCATTCCAGCAGGTCGCGGCGGAATTCGGCCTTGCTTTCCGCATGCGTGTCATTCCAGGCGGCATCGAGAAACCGCAAGGCCAGTTCATACTGCCCGCCATAGATCAGATCGAGCGTGGTGCGGAACAGCCGGGGCGGCACACCACGCGGCGGCCCGCCGAGAAAACTGCCCTCGCCGCTGGTCCAGATTTCCGCCAGGCGCAATTGCCGCGCCTCGGCTTCCAGCCGCGCCGGATTGGGCACAGCGCGGCGCATCAGCTGCGGCGCCAGCCGATATTGCCCGGCAGCGGGATCAAATTTCAGCACCACACGCGGCATGGCCGATTGCGAATAGGCGGCGCGCCAGAACACATAGGCGTCATCTTCCACCACAATCTCCAGACCGGCCTCGGCATCACGCTGCTGGAAACGCGGCAGGCCGTCGCCGCCCGGGATAGTGGCAAGCTGGCGCGGCATAGGCCCCAATTCGATCAGGTGCAACGTGTAGCAGCAGCGCGCCCCACCCGACCAGCCGACGAGGGCGAATTGCGGCCGGCCGGTGCCGGCGATATCGCTGCCCAAGGGCGGCAGCCGGCCTTCATGGCCGGTGAGCGCCGGATCGAGCCAGTGATCCTTGATGGTGAGCAAGGTTGCCCCATCGCGGCGCAGTTCAAACACCTGCTCGATGATGGCGGGCTGGCGCCCGGCACGTTCCTGCGCCGCCACCTCGGCCGGCGGCAGGCCGAGTTTGCTGGTCAGCACCAGGCGGTAATCGCCATAGGGCCGGTCCCATTCCAGGCGCTGCCAGTCGGCTGGCGCCAAGGCAGGTTGCGCACCGGCCACATCGCTGACCGGTGTATTCGGCGCCAGGCAGAAGGCGAGCAGCAGCAGGATGAGGCGGGGCAAGCGGGGCATGCTGCCTGTATCGCCGCCGATTCAGGCGGCATTACGGCGCCGGTTGGGCCGCTTTAAGGAGTTTCAACTCGGCTTCCAGTTCCGCAATGCGGTTTTCGTAGCGCGCCAGCACCGGGGCGATATCGGCGGCGGAAACCCGCTGCGTGATATGCTGCGGGCAATTGATCGCCCACAGATCAAGATGGAACAGGATGGCGCGTTCCGGCCGCGCCTGATAGCCCGGATCGGCCAGCTTTTGCAGCAGCACGGCATCGCCTTCCACCACCTCGGCGCGGCCCCACAGCTTGATGCGGCGTTGCAGGGCGTAATCCACCACAAAGATGAAGGCCTGCGGATTTTCGCTCAGATTGCCCAAGCTGATATATTGCCGGTTGCCACGGAAATCGGCGAAACCGAGTGTCTTTTCATCCAGCACCTTGAGGAAACCCGGCGGGCCGCCGCGATGCTGGATATAGGGCTGGCCGGCAGCACTGGCGCTGCCGAGGAAAAAATGATCGCGCTCGGCCAGAAAGGCAGCGAGATCGGCATTGGCCGTATCAAACCAGCCAGCGCCGATGCGGCCTGCCGCTGCCCGGCGGCTGCCACGCGCCAGCTGCGCCTGTTTCACGGCCTCGGTATAGGCAATATCCAGCGGATCGTTCATGGCGCCAGGATAGGGCGGGTGGCGCCGAAATGAAGCCTTAGAGCACGCGGCGATTAGATTGATGCACTGCGCCGTGGCAATTTTGCGTTTAGCGAAGGAGCCCGGCGCAGGGCGTAGTGGGACTACGGTCAAGCCGGGCGACGCACGCAAAACGCAAAATTGCCCGGCCCCTTTGGGGTTGCGCCTGGAGGCGGCATCCACGTCGTCGAAACGCTTGCAGGTACGAATGTACCTGCTGCGCGCTTCTCCTAGTGGACTACCGCCTCCAGACGCAACGCAGCGCATCAATCTAATCGCAGCGTGCTCTAATCGGCGAATTGCTGGGCGATGGCGTGGAAATCCGCCTGGATCGCCAGGAAGGCATCCACGATGCGCGGATCAAAATGGCTGCCACGGCCTTCCTGGATCAGCCGCACGGCTTCCTCATGCGGGAAAGCCGGCTTGTAGATACGCTTGCTGATCAAGGCATCATACACATCGGCCAGCGCCATCAGGCGGCCGGAAAGCGGAATCGCCTCGCCGGCCAGGCCGGCCGGATAGCCGCTGCCATCCCATTTCTCATGATGCGTGGCGGCGATATCGCAGGCATGGCGCAGGAAGGCGCGATCACCTTCCTCCAAATCCTGCAACGCTGCCTCGATGGCATCGCGGCCCAATTGCGCATGGCGCTTCATGATGCTGAATTCATCCGCTGTCAGCCGGCCCGGCTTGAGCAGGATGGCATCCGGAATGCCGACCTTGCCGATATCATGCAAGGGCGCGGATTTGTAGAGCAGACGGATGGTTTCGGCATCAAGCTGGGCGGCGAAAGCCGGCAGATCGCGCAAGGCTTCGGCCAGCCGGCGGACATAATTCTGCGTGCGGCGGATATGGTTGCCGGTTTCGTTGTCGCGTGTCTCGGCCAGCGAGGCCAGCGCCATGATCACCGCATCCTGGATGGCGCGCAGGCTGCGGGTGCGGCGCTGCACTTCACTTTCCAGATAGCTGTTCTTGTCCTTGAGGAAATCCGCCGCATCCTTGAGCCGCAGATGGTTGCGCACCCGGGCCAGCACAATCGGCGGGCTGATTGGCTTGGTGATATAATCCACCGCGCCGAGATCAAGGCCGAAGCGTTCATCCTCAACATCCGCCTTGGCGGTGAGGAACACCACCGGGATATCGCGCGTGGCCGGATCGGCCTTGAGCCGGCGGCAGACTTCGTAGCCATCCATCTCCGGCATCATCACATCGAGCAGGATCAGATCCGGCGCCGGCAAGGCGGTGGCGATGCGCAAGGCAGCGGCGCCACTATTCGCCACCTTGACGCGATAGCGGTCTTTCAGCAGGCCATGCAGCAGGGCAAGGTTATCGGGTGTGTCATCCACCGCCAGCACGGTGGGGCGCGCTGGCGCCGCAATATCATCATTCATGCTCATCACTTAGTCTCTGCCGCCACCGCCTGGGCGAGCAATTGTGCCGCTGCCGGCAGGTCATAATCCCCCAGGGCGGCCGCCAGCCCGGCCTGGGCCGAGGCACCAAAACGGGCGCCGAGCGCGGCAGCATGGTCATCGAAGAAATCCCGCGCCGCCGGATCGTCATCAGCCAGCAGCGCCTGCAAACGCTGCAACGCAGCATTTTCCAGCGGCGCAGCTTGTGCGGCCTGTGCTTTCTCTACCGGCAGCAGCTGCACCAGCAGCGCATCGATGGCATCCAGCACATGCTGCAAGGCGGCATCAAGCTGTTCCAGTTCATCGGCCAGGGCGGCGCCCGGGCAGCCCTGTTTGATTGCCGCTTCCAGCCGGGCGGCGGCAGCGGCCACGGCTTCGGCGCCGATATTGCCGGCCAGGCCACGCGCGGTATGCGCCTCGCGTTCCGCTGTGCTGCAATCATCCACAGCCAGCGCCGCCTGCACACGCTGGATCACCTGGCGCTGGCCGGCGGCATATTTGCCCAGCATGGCGAGATACCGATCCTGCTGGTTCAGCACCCGGCGCAGCCCGGCCGGCACATCCAGCAGCAGGGCCAGCGGCGCGAAGATTGCCGGCACGGTGATCGGCGCGCTCTGCGGCATGGCCTGGCTTGCCGCCGGTGCCAGCCAGCGCGCCAGCGTGTCATACAGCAGATCGGGATTGATCGGCTTGGCCAGATGATCATTCATGCCGGCAGCCAGGCAGGCGGCGCGGTCCTGCGCCATGGCATTGGCGGTCATGGCGATGATCGGCAGCGCCGCGAACTGGCTCTGGGCGCGGATGGCGCGGGTGGCGGCCAGGCCATCCATCACCGGCATCT
>DLGP01000093.1 GCA_002482765.1 Alphaproteobacteria bacterium UBA7691 | reverse complement strand
CTGGGCGATCTGGTGCTGACCTGCTCCGGCCCGCAATCGCGCAACCTGTCGCTTGGCATCGCCCTGGGCGAAGGCCAGCTTCTGGCCGATTATCTGGCTGGCCGGCGCAGCGTGGCCGAAGGCATGTACACCGCCGAGGCGCTGCACCGGCTGTGCGCCCGGCTGGGGCTGGAGATGCCGATTGCCGCTGCGGTTTATGCCATCCTGCATGACAAGGCAGAGATCGACGCCACCATCGCCGGCCTGCTGGCGCGACCGCTAAAGATGGAGTGAGGGATGAATTACTGGCTGATGAAATCCGAACCTTCCGCCTGGGGCTGGGACGACCAGGTGAAGAAGGGCGTGGAAAGCTGGAACGGCGTGCGCAATTACCAGGCCGCCAACAACATGAAGGCGATGCGGCTGGGCGACCGCTGCTTTTTCTACCATTCGGTGGATGAGAAACGCATTGTCGGCATCGTTACCGTGGCGCGGGAATATTATCCCGATCCGACCGATGAGAGCGGCCGCTTCGGCATGGTGGATGTGCAAACCCTGATGCCGGTGAAAAACCCGGTGACGCTGGCGCAGATCAAGGATGAGCCGCGCCTGGCGCATCTGCCGCTGATCAAACAGTCGCGGCTTTCGGTGATGCCGATCGACAAGGAAAGCTGGAAGCTGCTCTGCGCCATGGCCGGCGTGAAGGCGTGACGGCATGACAGCCGTGAACCGCCCGGTACCCGGCACGCGGCTGCTTGAATTCGCCACGCTGGAGGAGCCGGGCGCGCAGGAATTCAGCTTCGGCGAAGGCCGCGAACGCTATCTGCTGTTTGTGCTGCGCTGGCAGGGCCATGTGCTGGCCTACGAAAATATCTGCCCGCATGCCCGCACCACGCTGAACTGGCGCCCGGGGGCGTTTTTCTCGCTCGACAAGAGCGCATTGCTTTGCGCCACCCATGGCGCCAAATTCGACGCCCTGACCGGGCAGTGTTTCCTCGGCCCCTGCAAGGGCAAGGCATTGACCCGCTTTCCGGTGCGGCTGGACACGGATGGCTGGGTGGTGGTGGCCGAGGCGGAAACCGCCTGAAGCCGCCACACTTCAAGCGGCGAGCGGCCCCTTGATCACCAGATGGCCATCATAGAGCGCCGCATCCACGGCAAAGGCAGCGGCGAGATTTTCCGGCGTCAGCGCCTTGAGCGGTGTATCCAGCGCCAGCAGCCGGCCGGATTGCAGCACCGCCACACGATCGGCATAGGCATAGGCCAGCGGCAGATCATGCAGCACGGTCGCCACCGCCACGCCCTGCCCGGCCAGTTGCCGCGCCAGCCGCAGCACAGCATGGGCATGCGACAGATCCAGGCTGGCAGTGGGTTCATCCAGCATCAGGATCGGCGCCGGCCCGGCCTGACCTGCCGCCAGCAGATCAAGCTGCGCCACGGCGCGCGCCAGTTGCACCCGCTGCTGCTCGCCGCCCGACAGCGTGGCGTAACCACGCCGGAGCAAATGCTGGATATCCGCCGCAGCAATCGCATGGCGGATCGCGGCCTGGTTCTGCACCCGATCATACTGCCGCTCAAACGGCGCCCGGCCCAAAGCCACCACCTGTTCCACCGGCAGCGAAAAGCCGAGCCGCGCCGCCTGCGGCATCACCGCGCGGCGCCGCGCCAGCGCCAGCGGGGTCCAGGCATTGAGCGCGATGCCATCCAGCAACACATGGCCAGCGCTGGGCGCCAGATCGCCGGCCATCGCTGCCATCAGGGTGGATTTGCCGGCACCATTGGGGCCGACAATGGCCAGCACCTCGCCCGGGCGCAATTGCAGGCTGGCATTGACCAGCACAGCCTGGCCGCGCCGCTTCACGGTAACCTGATCAAGTGTGATCACAGCGCGATCTCCTTGCGCAGCCGCAGCAGCAAAGCCAGGAAAAACGGCGCGCCGATCAACGCCGTGAGCAGCCCGACCGGCAATTCCGCCGGCGCCGCCACCACCCGCGCCACGGTATCGGCCAGGATCAACAGCGTGGCGCCGCCGATGCCGGCATAGGGCAGCAGCAGGCGGTGGCCGGGGCCGAAGCTGAGCCGCACCAGATGCGGCACGATCAGGCCGATAAAACCGATAATGCCACTGAATGCCACAGCGCCGCCAACCGCCAGGGCAACCGCGAAACAGGCAACACGCTTGACCCGCTCAACCGGAAAGCCGAGATGCGCCGCCTCGCGTTCGCCGAGATTAAACGCATCCAAGGCGCGAGCCAGCCAGGGCGCCAGCAGCAGCGGCAGCAAGGCAAAGGGCAGCAGCACAAACAGCTTGCCCCAGCTGGCGCCGCCAACACTGCCCAGCAGCCAGAAGGTGATGTCACGCAATTGCCGGTCATCCGACATGAAACTCATCATGCCGATACCGGCCATGCTGATGGCATTCAGCGCAATGCCGGCCAGCAGCAGCATGGCGATGGCGGTGCGGCCTTCCACCACCGACAGGCGATGCACCAGGAAGGTGACAATCAGGCCGCCGGCAAAGGCCAGGCTGGGCAGCATCACCGGCTGCCAGGCGGCGGGATAAAGCAGCCCGGCGAACACAATGGCGCTGGCGGCGCTCAGGCCGGCGCCGCCGGTAACGCCAACCAGGCCGGGATCGGCCATCGGGTTGCGGAACAGCCCCTGCATCAAGGCGCCGGCAATACCGAGGGCTGCGCCGATCAGGCCGGCCATCAGGCTGCGCGGCAGGCGCAATTGCCACACAATGGCATCGGTGCGCACATCCGGCGCCTGCAACAATACTGTGTGCAGCACATCCAGCGCTTTCAGCGGCACCGGGCCGATCACTAGGCTGAGCAGCAAGGCGGCCGGCAGCAACAGGCCGAGCAGCAGCCCGGCCGACCAGTGCGGCAGGCCAAAGCCGCGCCGCGCCGGCACGATGGCGGCAAGGTCGCTCATGATGCAAAACGCGGCAGGTCGGCGCCCGGATGCAAGGCGGCAGCCAGATCGCGCCCGGCGCGCGCCACACGCGGCCCGAGGCCAAGCAGATAGAGCATTTCCAGCGTCACCACACGGTTTTCGCTGATGGCACGCAAAGCCTGCATTTGCGGCAGGCTGCGCAGGCCGGCCAGGCCACCAACCGCTTCCAGGCTCTGATCCGAAATCAGGATCACATCCGGATCGGCAGCCACCGCCGCCTCGGCCGAAACCGGCTTGTAGCCATTGCTGCCGACAATGGCATTGCGGCCACCGGCAAAGCGGATCATGGTTTCGGCGGCGGTGGCGCCGCCGCCAGCCAGCAGGCGGCCATCGGTGATGCTCATCAGGAACAGCACACGCGGCTGGTGCTCCAGCCTGGCCACAGCGGCATTGAGTGCATCAATTTCTGCCTGCAACAAGGCGGCCTGCTTTTCGCCCTCGGCCTTGCGGCCAAGGGCTTCGGCCACCAGGCGCATTTTCTGCGGCACATGCTCCACCGCCAGGGTTTCCGGGATCACCACCATCGGCAGCCGCACATGGCGCAGCTTGTCTACAATGCTGGGCGGCCCGGCCTGATCGCTGAGCAGCAGCAAGGATGGGTCAAGCGACAGGATGCCCTCGGCGCTCAATTGCCGGAAATAGCCGATCTTCGGCAGCTTGAAGGTGGCATCCGGATACAGGCTGGTGGTATCCACGCCAACCAGATCGGCTTCGGCGCCGAGCCGGTAGACCATCTCGGTGATGGCACCACCGGCCACCACCAGCCGCTGCGGCGCCTTGGCCACAGCCGTTGCCGGATGCAGCAAGGCCGGCAGAGCAAAAGCCGCCGCACCGGCAGCCAGGAAATCGCGCCGCCGCATCACGCCGCCGCCTTCTCAACCAGCGATTCGGCCAGATTGCGCCAGCCATCAAGCTCGGGCTGGCCCGGCTTGCGCTTGCCGAAGAACGACACGATCAGTTCGCCCTGGGCATCAAACAATTCCAGCGAGGTGATGGTGCCATCCACACTCGGCTTGCGCACCAGCCAGGTGGAGGCAATGGCATCCTCGCGCAGATGCAGATTGAAGCTGGGATCAAGCACGTTGAACCACGGCCCGGTCGGCACCAGCTTCTGCACCAGGCCGGTATGAATCTGGATCATGCCGTGATTGCCGACAAACACCATGATCGGCAAGGCGCTGGCGGCGGCCTGATGCAGCATGGCGCGGGCGGCATCATTGCCGATACGCTGGGCAAAACGCGAGCCGGCGAGGCGGAAAGCCTGTTCACGCGCCACCTTGTGCTTGCGCAACAGGCCGAAGAAATCATGCGTATCCTGCAAGTTGGTCCAGCCTTCACGCAGGCCGGCCAGGTCAATTTCGGCATCCGGCTGCGGCGCGGCGGGCTGCGACGCGGCCTGAGCCGTGAAAGCGGGCATCTGATCCTCGGCGCGGAATTGTGCCACCAGGGCCATGAAGGCGGCGTGGTCGGTGGCCTCGGTGGCGTAAATCTTGTGCACCGCCTGGCCCTGGGCATCAAAGAATTGCAGCGACAGGCGGGCGCCAGCCTGGGTTGCTTCCGCCACGGCGAAACCATGCGCCCAGGGGCTGAAGAAAATCCGCAGGTCGATATCCTCGCCAACGATCAGGCCAACATGGCCCTGCATGCCGAGTTTGCCGTAAACGCCATGGCGCTCATGCACCACCGCATCGTTGCGGGTCAGCGCCATCACCGGACCGAGGCCACGAACCGCCGCAATGATCTCGGGCCACGGCCCTTTCAACCGTTCAACGCCGCCAGCCTCGATGCTGCTGCCCAGCCGGGTGGCGAGCAGCGCCGCCTCGGAAACAGTGAGGCGGCGAGCGGCATCGCGGATGCGCAGGTTCGGCTCGGCCTGGCGCAAAGCGGCCCAATCCTGGGCAAGCTGATTGGCCTGGGCAAGCTGGTTATGGGTGGTGGACATGACGGGGCTCTCCTGACTGTTCATGACATCAACGCAATTCAAAACGCACCGGGATTTCGACCCAGGCCAGCACCGGGCGGCCACCGAAGCGCGCCGCCTCGAAGGCCCAGCCGCGCACGGCAGCCAGGGCGGCCTGATCGAGCATCTGGTAACCCGAGGAACGCCACAGCCGCACTTCGCGTGAGCTGCCATCGGGATCAATCAGCGCCCGCACCACCGAAACCCCCTCCTGCTCCAGCGCGCGCGAACGCGGCGGATAGGCCGGCGGTGTGGGCGGGCGGCGGAAACGCGCCTGGTGCAGCACCGGTGGCTCAGAGATTGGCGGCGCGGCGGCTTCAAGCGGGGCGGCGGGCAGGGCTGGTGCTGGAGCCGCGACCGGGACCGGCGCTGGGGCCGGGGCAGCCGGGCTGGCGAGCGCCGTTTCAGTCGGCACCACCATCGGCTCTGGCTGCCTGGGCATAGTTTCTGCGGGCTTGATTTCAGCAGGTGCCGGCTTTGGCTGTACCGGTTTGATGGCAACGGGTTTGGCCATAGCCGGCTTCGGCTTGGCTGGCGGCTTCGGCCTGGCCGGCGGCGGCACCGCTTCTTCCGCCAATGCCTGCTGGGTCAGGATCGGTGGTGGCTCATTCACGGGTTCAATAACCGCCGGCTCGGTCACAACCGGTTCAGGCAGCACAGGCGGTTCAGGCAGCACAGGTTCAGACTGCGGCGCCATATGCTGTGCAAGCGCGGGTGCCGGAACCACCTCAGGCACCGGCATGGCGGCAAATTGCACCATCACCGCCGGCGCCAGCACAGGTGCTGTCACCGGCTTGGGCAGATTGACATACACGGCGGCGATCAGCACCAGGCCATGCAGCGCCAGCGAGCCGAGCCAGGAGCGCGAGGGCAACACCGATGGCGCAGCAACAGGCCCGCCCCCCGACAGCGCCATGGCGCCATCGGAGGGCGAGGGAACGTGCCGCGGGTTCGGTGGGAAAAGCATCCGCGCGGCACTCCGGCTCAGATCAGCTTTGCTGCTGGCAGTTTCATGGCGCCTACCAGGTCATGGTGACATTGATCGCGGCGGTGCGGCCGGCCTGGTAATAATCGCCCGGCACGGTGGCCGAAGGCGTCAGGCCCTGCACATCCGAGAAATTGACATAGGTTTCGTCGAGAATGTTGTAGATGCCGGCGCGCACCGTGACCCAGGCAACCGGGCTGACATAACCCGAGACATCCAGCGTGGTGTAAGCCTTGGTCTTGTATTGATTGGCCGCCGTCACCCGATCATGCTTGAACATATGCTTGGCATCGAAGCGCGCGCCCCAGATGCCATCATCCGAATCGTAGCCAAGGCCGGCAAAGAAGGTGAGCGGCGCCACTGAATTGATCGGCACATGGCTGGCCTTGTCCTCGCCACGGGCATAGGCCACGGCGCCATTGACCGACCATTCCGGCTTGAAGCGCCATTCGCCGCGCGCCTCGGCGCCGTAGATTTCCACCTTGCTGATATTCTGCGCCTGATATTGCCCGACCACGCCCACCGCCGGCTCCACCAGCGTGCGCATGTCGATGAAATCCTTGTAGCGATTGTAGAAGCTGGTGAGCTGATAGCTGGAGCCATCGCGGTATTTGCCGCGGGTGCCGATTTCGATGCCGTTGCTGGTTTCCGGCTTCAGGTTCGGATTGGGGATGAATTCATAGGAAATCGGCCCAACTGTGTTGCGGAAGCCGGTATTGGCATCGTCATAAGGCGGCGCACGGAAACCCCGCGCATATTGCGCAAAAACCGAATAGGTCTTGTTGAATTCATAGACCAGGCCGAGCTTGGGCGAGGCAGCATATTCGGTGATCTCACGCGGTTCCTGCACCGATGGATTGTTGCGATAGATCGCATCCGGCTGCGGGTCCATATTGTAGTAATCCAGCCGCAGGCCGGGGACCACGCTGAGGCCGCCGCTCTTGATTTCATCCTGCACAAAGGCGCCGGCCTGGATGGTGCGTGTATCGGGGAAATAGCGGCTCGGGGTCCGCGCGCCATCGGCCGTGGTGTTGCTGATCAGCGCGCCGGTGGCAGCATTGATGCGGGCATATTCACGCAGGCGCTCGGTCTGCGTGCGCGAGAAGGACAGGCCATAGGTGAGCGAATTGGCAAGGCCGAACCAGTCGGCGCTGCTGCTGAACTGGGTGTCCAGGCCGGCAATGGTCTGGTCGTTGGTCTGGGTATAATTGTGATACTGCACCGGCGCGCCGGTGCGCAACTGGCTGCGGTAATCGGTGCGCTGGAATTCGGTGTAGAAGATTTTCCAGTCCAGCTTGTCGATGAAGCTGATCGGATCGGTATGGGTGTGGCCAAGCGACAGGCGCCAGCGCTGCATGTCGTCATCGCCATCCGAAGACCGGATGGTGGCGCTCAATTCGTTATTGAGCTGGGTTTTGAAATTGCGGTCGAAGAATTCGCCGGTCAGCACCAGGCGGTCGCTGTCGCCATCCCACACCATCTTGCCGAGGAAATTGTTGCCGGTGGAATCCTGCGGATTCTTGCGCGTTGCCTTGGAATCAAATTCCTCGCCGGCGCGATGGGTGTAGATTGCCAGGGCGGAGAATTCCTCGGCGCGCACCGCCACGGTGCCGGTCTGCGAGAAGCTGCTATCGGTGGTGTCGTAGCCAAGCTTGAGCGAACCGAATTCGGTGCGGTCGCCGGTCAGATAATCCAGCGGGTCCTTGGTGACATAACTCACCACACCGCCAAGCGCATCCGAGCCATAACTGGCCGAGGCCGGGCCGCGCAACACCTCGATCCGCTTCAGGCTGTCGGTATCCACCACATCGCGCGAATAGGGCGTGAAGCCGCCACCGCGCAGCAGGATGCCACCCGGCAGGTCGGGCAGCCGGGTGCCGTCAACCTGCATCAGGATACGGTTATCCTGGATGCCACGGATGTTGAACGAGCCGGCACCGGCGCGGCGCGGATCGTTGAGCACGGTGACGCCCGGCTCATCGCGCATCAGATCCTGCATCCGATGCAGGTTCTGCTTGTCGATCTTGTCGGCGTCGATCACCGTCACGGTGCCGCTGGCGCTGCCCACCGGGCGCTCGATACGGTCGGAAACCGAGGTGATGGTATCCAGCACGGTCGGCACGGCGGCTGGCACAGCGGCTGACTCGGGGGCCGGCTCTGCGACCTGCTGAGCATGAGCCATACCAAAGGGCGAAACGGAAGCCAGCAGGGCCAGCGAAACAAGGCGCAAACGGATCGACGACGGCACGATCTACCTCCGGTAAGTCCGCCAGCCGGCGGGAAAAAGAAAGACTATTTCGGCTGGCTGGCTACCGGAGGGGCGCGGCATAAAACCGCCCGCCCCAAGGTGGCTGGCTGACTGGTCGTGAAACTGCGGGTTATTTGGTGAGGATGAGCTTGCCGTTGGCGGTCAGCCGCAGACGGTAATCCGCACCTTCATGCTCGATGATGACTTCGCGCGTGGCGGCAAACAGCCGGCGCGCGTCCAGTCTCGGCAACGAATCGGCCCGGCTGGCCGGGTCGGCGCGTGAAACCATGTCTTTTTGGCCTGAAACAGCGTTTTCCGGCTGCGTGCCGGGCTGTTTCGCCTCGCTTGAAGCGTTCATCTCTACCATAACCCCAGGTGGCATGCCGGATTCCGGCTGGCCACGTTGGTCAGTATAAGCAGAATCATTCGCAGTGCAAGTAAGAATAACTCGCATTATTAAATTGAGGCCAAATCAGGCTGAACCCTCGATCTTGCGCTCCAGCCGCTCGGCCAGGCCGGCCACTGCCCGGGTCAGCGCCAGCAATTCCTGCTCCCGCAGCAGATCAATCTTCTGGTGCAGCAATTCGATTTCCAGCTCCGCCTTCACATTGACCTGATAATCCTGCTCGGCGCGGCGGCGATCCACTTCCGACAGCCGGTTCTGGCTCATCATGATGATCGGCGCCGTGTAGGCGGCCTGAAATGACAGCAGCAGGTTGAGCAGGATAAAGGGATACGGGTCCCACGCTCCTCCCCCGCCTTCAGTCCTGGCGCCGAACCAGACATTGCCGGCGATCCAGCCGAGCAGCAAAACCGTTTGAGTGAGCACAAAAGGCCATGAGCCGACCCGGCCGGCCACGGCATCGGCCAGTTGCGCCCCCAGCCCGCGCGGTATGGCCATCTCTGGCTCCAGCACTTTCGCCGGCATTGCCGGCAGTGCCTTGCGATGCGCACGGCGATGGCTGCGCAATTCCTTCAAAAGCTGATGATCCCGGGGGTCGAGACCGGTCTGGCTGGTCTGAGTCATGTCATTCGCTCCGCTAAGCGCAACACAGGGTCATGACCGCTCCGGCTGCGCCAAACGCCGGTCTTGCATCACGGATCGATGATCACCAGACCCATGCCGGCCATTTTGTTCACAAAGGTTGCCGCGTCACCGGCAATGGTGGCCGCATCGGCATCATAATCCTGTTCCAGGGCCGCGCAGAGTTCAGCGAAGCTGATACCATCGCCAATCCGGTTCCAGATATCGGTACCAACGGCATCCAGGTTGAAAAAATTACCAGACTGCACATTCATCATCACCATTTCCCCGCCAATCTCCTGGGTCAGCGGATCGGTAGAGCGGGAGAGGCGGGAGAGGGCGTTTAGCATGGTCACTTCCAGACAAGGGGAACAAGGTCCAACCGCGCGGTTATAGAACAAGATACTGTTCCATACATCGTGGCATTTATGCGCCAGATCAAGCGGATCGGAAACCAGCGCCTCAGACGGGCCGCCAGCCTGTCAATAATGCCTGCGCCCGCATAAACCGCACACGGACAATGCCGGTTATGCATTTTTAATCCGACCTTGCCACCAAACGCCGTATCGATTATTCACGAGGCAACAGGGGCAGCCTTCAGGCCATGCCGCCATATCTACTGGAAGGGGAATTCAGAATGGATCAGGCGAAAGATCGGGATCATGCTGTTCTGGATCATTCCGCCACGGAAGCACCCGCCAAGCGCGTCTGGGCCGCCCCGCAGGTCGAGCTAATCACCATTGATGGGATGACACTTGCTACGAGTGGCCCCCTTACGGATACGCTTTCCTGGGCTTCTGCTTCATAATCATAAATGATGCTGCTGAAATGCGGCGGCGATTGCGATCCGCCTCTGGATATCAGGCCCGGCTCGGGCCTTCTGCCATGGGTGCGCGCCGCCGCAGCAAAGAATTTTGAACTCTACTTTCAATCAGCAACACAAAATGGCGTTTCACCAGGGCTACGCCCGCCAAGCGGAATGCCGGCTTCTTTTGTGGACGGCCAGTTCTACAACAGGGCCGAGCTTGCGCAAGCCATTGGCCTGGCCAGCGCCGCTGCGGAAGCGGAAGTTGTTGATCACCTTCTACTGAAGTGGGGCGAGGACGGGCTTGCGCGGCTGAACGGGGATTTTGCCCTGGCCCATTGGCAACAGCACGAGGAAAAGCTGCTGCTGGCAACCGACCCGATGGGGCAGCGTAGTCTGTTTTTTTTCCGGGCGGGAAAAAGCCTGATCGCCGCTTCGACCGCCGAGGCTTTATTGGCCTGTCGCGAAGTGGAACGGAACCCGGACCCCGATGCCCTGGTCTATTTCCTGCTGCGGCGTGAAGACCTGGCGGGCACACGCACCGCCTGGTCAAAGATCGAGATGCTGCCGCCGGGCCATCTGCTCGTCTGGCGCCGTGGTGATATACAGATGCGGCCCTATTGGTCGCCCGTGCCGCCCCGGACCCTGAAATTCCGCGATGACAGGGAGGTGGTGGAAGCTGGCCGCGCGGTTCTTGACCGGGCGGTTGCCCGTCGGCTGCCGCAGGATGGCTGCGTTCTCAGCACATTATCGGCAGGATTGGATTCCAGCGCCGTCACGGCAACGGCGGCCCGGCTTCATCCGGGCCAGATCCATACGGTCACGGTTCGCCATGATCCGACGGCCATTCTGCCCGACTTGAACGGTGAGGGTTTCTACGACGAGTGGGAACGGGTCCAGCCGGTTTTCGAGCGCTACCCAAACCTGATCGGGCATGCCGTTGATGCGGCATTGTCAGGCCCGGAGGAAGAAGGGGTCGGCGGCCGCTATCTGGTGCGTGACTGGCCAGCCCAATGGCTGTTCATGCAAGGCTGGATGTATGGCTCGATCGAGCGCAAGGCGCGCGAAATCGGGGCATCCGTCGTCCTGTCCGGTCAAATGGGAAACTATACCTTCAGCTACACTGGCATGTTTGCGCTGGCCGACCAGCTCAAGCATGGCGATCTGCCCGGGCTGATCGCCAATCTGCGCAAAACCGCCCCGCATCAGGCGGGCGCGTGGAGCCGGTTCAAGGGCTCGGCGCTCGCCCCCCTGCTATCGCCTGAGCTGCAAAGCTGGATCAGGCGCTTGCTGGGCAGTCCTGTTGATGGCTGGCGGTCATACCTGCCGCTCAACCCGCAGAAGCGAAGGCAGATCGGCCCAGACAGCCTTAGCATCCGCCCGCCCTATCGCACCGGCTCACCTGACCTCGACAACCAGCTCCTTGCCCTGGATCACGCCCGCCACCAGGTGGCAAGGCGCAGTTATCGCACGGCACGGTATCCATGGAGCGAGCGCGACCCGTTTTGCGACACAGACCTGGTGGCATTCTTTCTTGCCCTGCCACGAAACCAGTATCGCCGGAACAGTGTGTCGCGCAGCATCGCCCGGCGCATCCTGGCCGACCGCCTGCCATCCGCCATTGTGAACGAGCCAATGAGCGGCAGGATGTGCGGCGAGTGGTTCACCTGGATGAACCGGCGGCGCGACTGGATCGGTTCGGAGCTGGAACGCCTGGAACAATCCTCCATGGCCCGTGAAATCCTCGACCTGCCCCGTATGCGCGCCTTGTTCGAGGATTGGCCGGCCACGGTGGAGGAAGCCCAGCAGGGCGACCGGCACAATCACCTTCGCAACGCGCTCGGCCAGGGCCTTCGGGTCGGGCAATTCATTCTGATGCAGGAAGGGCGTAATTGAAGGCAATCTACATGCCCTTTGAGGCCGTTCCAGACCGGGATGGCGGCTACTTCTTCCTGGTCGAGGTGACGCCCGATACGCCATTGCTGCAAAGCTTCTCGCGCGTGCCGGCGGATCGGGCGCTTTTCTGGTCCAGCCTGCCGAAAAAGCCGATCCGAGACTTTGTTCCGGTCGGCCCCGCCTTGCCGCTGCGGCTGGCGATCTTCCATGTCACGCGCTGCGGATCAACCCTGGTCAGCCGCATGCTGGACTGCCTGCGCGATTGCCAAGTCTATGACGAGCCACGGGTGATGCTGCGTCTCTGCGGGCCGGTTTGGCATCTGGCGCCGCCCGTCATGCGGCAGGCGGCGCTGGAGGCGGTTTTGGGCGGCTTGGGACAGCCAATAAAACCCCAGGCCACGGCGCTGGTACTGAAGCTGGCCCTGTTCGAATGGCTCAGCCTGCCCCTGCTGGCGGCCTGCCGCCCCGGGCTGCCGAAGCTGATGATCATCCGCGACCCGCTGGAGGTTCTGGTCTCCAACCTGCTGAAGCCGCCGATCTGGGCCGGCAACAAGGAATTGCAGATTGCACCGCTGGCCAGTGGCGTCGCCCGGTCGGCGCAGCGGGCGATGTCGGACCAGGAATATATCGCCCGCTGCCTGGGCAAAGCCATGGATGCCCTGGCCGATGCCATTGAACGGGCGCCGGCGGATTGGATCATCATCGACCATGCCGAATTGCCCGACGCCATCCACGACCGCCTGCTCCCCCGGCTGGGCATCGTGCCGCTGCCGGCGGAACGGATGGCGATGGATGCACAGGCGCGCCTCTATTCCAAACGCAAGGAAGCAGCGGGCGTTTACATCCCCGATAGCGACCGCAAACACGCCGCCGCGACGCCGGAGATGCGGCAGCTCTGCACCCGTTTCATGGCGGCGGCACATGCCCGCCTGCTGGCATTGCACAAGGCACAGCCGGGATAGCGAAATCCCGGACCCGCCAATAATGGGTCCGCACCCTAGACCCCTTGATGCGGCAACAGCCGGCTCAGGCGATCCAGCACATAAACCTGCAAGGCCTCGCTCTTGCCGCGCAGATGCACGGTTTCGGCCTGCCAGCCGGATGCCTGTAGCGCAGCCGGGGCCAGATCGGCGCGGCGCGTCACTTCTTCGGAAACCACCAGTTCGGCGCTGAAATCCTTGGTTGCGGCTTCCAGCCGGCTGGCAGTGTTCACCGCATCGCCCACCGCCGTGAGGCCGATGGCGCGGCCATGGCCCATTTCGCCAACAATGACGCGGCCACAATGGATGCCGATGCCGATGCGCAGCATGTCGCTGCCCGGCGCCGGCGCTTCAGCCAGCCCGCCGCTGCCCCCACTGCCGCCACTGCCGCCGC
>DLGP01000167.1 GCA_002482765.1 Alphaproteobacteria bacterium UBA7691 | reverse complement strand
AGCGCCAGCAGGTTGGTCTGGAAGGCAATCTCGTCGATCAGGCCGACGATATCGCTGATCTTCTGCGCACTCTGCTCGATGGCGCTCATCGCCGATACCGTCTTGGCCACCACCTGGCCACCCTGCTCGGCGGTGTCACGCGCCACGCCGGCCAATTGATTGGCGGCCTGGGCATTATCGGCATTCTGCTTCACCGTGGTGGTGATTTCCTGCATCGAGGCGGCGGTTTCCTCCAGGCTGGCGGCCTGGCTTTCGGTGCGGCTGGCCAGATCCTGGCTGCCGGTGGAGATTTCCGCCGAGGCCGATTGCACCTGGGCGGCGGTTTCGTTCAGCCGGCGCGCCAATTGCCGCAATGTGTCGCTGGTGCTGTTGGTGGCATCCTTCAGGCGGCCGAACACACCCCGGTAATCGCCGGTGATGGTGGTGCCGAGATCGCCGCGCGCCAGGCCGCTCATCACCCCATCCAGATCGCGCATCATGGTGCCGAGTGTGCCGGAAAGCTGGTTGAGCTGCTGGCTCAGGCGCAGCAGGAAACCGTCCTTGTCTGCGGTTTCCAGCCGGCTATCCAGGTCGCCATCCACGATGCGTTCGCACAGATCGGCGATTTCGGCAGCGGCCTTGGCCTCGCGCGCCTCACGCTGGCTGCGCTGGCGGTCGGCTTCGGCGCGTTCACTGTTCAGCGCCGCATCGGCGCGCTGCTTCTCGATGATATTGTCCTTGAACACCTGCATGGCAGCGGCCACATCGCCGATTTCATCCTTGCGGCTGGCACCGAAGATGGTCACGTCCACCTTGCCCGCCGCCAGGTCGCGCAGATTATCCACCGCATTGCCTATGGGTTTGGCGATGCCGTATTGCCCGATCAGGAAGCCGATCAGCAGGCTGCCCAGGATGCTGCCGGCCACGATGATCATTAGCCCAAGATCAATTGCGGCGCTGCTCTTTTCGCCCTCATGGGCAAGTCGGTCAGCCTTTTTGTCGGAATACTCAATGAACTGGCGCAGCGGCAATTCAAAACGATCGGCATGCAGCACGCTGGCCAGGGCTTCCTTCACCATAATGTCCTGCGCTTCGGCTGGCGGCAGCTTGCCGATCACTTCACGCGCCTTGGCCAGGGTGCCGGCAAGTTCCTTACTGTAGGCCTGGTAATTGGCCTCAATCTCGCGCAACAGGCGGGCCTGTTCGGCATCGGGATGCTGCTTGATCTCGGCCAGGCGTTCCTGGAAGAATTTTTCCTCTTCCTGGATCCGCTGCGTAATGGTTTGCAGATTTTCCAGTGTCGGCTGCGCGGCGATGCGGAATTCGCCCCGGCTCAGCCGCAGCATGTTCTGCCCGGCTCGGGCTGCGGTGGCGGCAACATTGCCGGCCTCGGCTATTTCAGCCTCAAGCGCCGCAATCTGGTTCAAACCGCGCACGGCGACGATGCCGGTAAGCGCCGTGGTACTGGCCATCAGCAAGACCAGGGCCAATATTTTGTAAAGAACGCGCCAATTAGAAAAACCCATGGATTTTGCTCCTCAAGATGATGGCCGTCAAAATCCCAGCCATTCGGCTTTGTGGCTAATTATGTTTCGCTAAGGAGATGGAGTTTTGCGCATTATTTTCCACTAATCAGGGCTGAATGCCGCCGGCCCCGGATGGCGCCGGGGTTGTCTGGCCCCCCGGCCGCAATCCGGCCTTGACGTGGGGGGCGTTATCCTTATGATGCGCCCGCCCTCCTCGCTCCCCTCAAGCGAGGCGATCGGCATTCCTTGCATGAAACGGGTCGTCGTGGCTGCCGTCCGTCCATGCGCCGACTAGGAACGACTATGACAAAACGTCTTGAGTCCAAGTATAAGATTAACCGTCGCCTGAACGAGAATCTGTGGGGTCGCGCCAAAAGCCCGATCAACAAGCGCGCTTATCCGCCGGGCCAGCATGGCCAGAAGCGGAAGAAGCCGACGGATTACGGCGTTCAGTTGATGGCCAAGCAGCGCCTCAAGGGCTATTACGGCAACATCACCGAGAAGCAGTTCCGCCGCGCCTATTTCGAGGCGATCCGCCGTCGTGGCGATACCTCGGAAAACCTGATCGGTATCCTGGAGCGTCGTCTCGATGCCGTGGTCTACCGCATGAAGCTGGTGCCGACCGTGTTTGCGGCGCGCCAGTTCATCAACCACGGCCATGTGCTGGTCAACGGCCGTCGTTGCAACATCGCCTCGATGCAGGTGAAGGTTGGCGATGTGATCGAAGTGCGCGGCAAGGGCAAGGATATGGTGGTGGTGCAGGAAGCCCTGGCCAGTTCCGAGCGCGAAGTGCCGGATTACATCGATATGGACAAGGCCAAGCTGCGCGCCACCTTTACCCGTGTGCCGCTGCTGGCCGATGTGCCGTATCCGGTGAAGATGGAACCGAATCTGGTGGTCGAGTTCTACTCGCGCTAATCGGCTCTGTCAGTCTGATTGGAAAAGCCCGCCCGCAAAGGCGGGCTTTTTTCTTTTAATCCTGGCCGGGGCCGGCACTGATCAGGCTGTCGAGCATGAAGGCGGTCAGCGCCAGCGACATGTCCAGCATCACCACACGGCTGATCGAAGCACTGGCAGCGGCGATATCGCCGCCCTTGAATTCCATCGCCACCAGCCGCAGCAGGTCGGTAACCACAAAATTGTAGCCGGCCATGTAGAGCGAGGGCGGCACCTTGGCATGGTAATGGGCATGGCCAACGCCAAGCGCGTTAAGCAGATAGGCCTGATCAAACTCGCAGGCCAGCAGGCCATACCAATGATCCTGCTGCCGTTTACGCAGCCGATCCGTGTCATGGCGATCAAAAACCCGCTGGGCCTCGGGAAAACGGCGCATGAATTCGTAGAAGCGGCTGGTGATGCCCACCAGATGCTGGCTCAAAATCGGCAACACATGGCGCAGATTGTCGCGCGTTACCGGGGTGATGCCAAAGCGCAGCAGGCGCTGGTTGAGATCAATCTTTGCCGCCAGCATCTGCACTTCGGGACCCCAGCGGGTTTCCCAATTCACGCCGCTATCAAGGGTCATTCTCGCCTTGCTACCATTCCGATTATATCCACCATCGGAATATAGCGGTCAGCAGCCGTCACGCAATGTTTTTGGCGGCGGGGCAAAATCCGCCAGGCCAACATCCAGGCCAGGCAGATGCTGGCCGGCCCAGTCATGCCGGGTGAAAACCTGGGCCTTGCTGCGGGCCTGGCTCAGCAGGCCGAGATTGAGGTCGGCATAAACCCAGCCGGGCTGATCCAGGCCACCCTGCGCCAGAATGCCGTCATCGGGAAAACCACGATCCGGCGTGGCATAAATGGCGGCAAAGCCGTGATTCACATCCACCGCCGGCGACCATTGCGCCTCGCCCACGGTTTGCGCCACGGCCACATAAATCTGGCTTTCAAGCGCGCGGGCGCGGGCGCCGACATGCACCCGGTGCATCCCGGCCAGGGTGTCGGTGCAGGATGGCGCCAGCACCAGATCGGCGCCGGCCTCGGCCAGCGCCCGGGCGATAAGCGGGAATTCCACGTCATAGCAGATCGCCAGGCCAAAGCGGCAGCCCAGCCCGGTATCAAACAGGCGCAGCTCGGCGCCGCCCTGGATGATCCATTCCTCACGCTCAAAGCGCGTCATCTGGCGCTTGTCCTGCCAGGCCATGCCGCCATCCGGGGCAAAAACATGGGCGCGATTGACAAAGCCGCCAGGCTGCAACACCGGGATGCTCGGCGCCACGATGCTGACGCCATGGCGCTGCGCCAGCACGGCATACCGCGTCAGAAAGGCCGGCAGCAATTCCTGCAAGGCGGCAATCTGGCCGCCCAGGTCGGTTTGCAGGTTGGGGCTGAGCAAGGAAGCCAGTTCCATGGCGCCATATTCGGGAAACAGCAGCAGGCGCGCGCCGGCCTGGGCAGCTTCCTCCACCCAGGCGGAAACCTTGCCGGCCCATTGGCCGGGATCGGCAAAGGCATCAATCGGATATTGTGCGCAGGCGATGCGGAGCATGGTCATGCCCAACTCACTATCACGCCGTCAGGTCACGCATCCAGTAGACCATCGGCTTGGTGCTCTGGGCCGTCTCGCCGATATCGGTCCAGCTGAAGCCGGCCACCAGATCGGGCCGCCTAGCATAACCGCGTTTGCCCCAGAAGCCATCCAGCGGCACATAATCCGCCGGTTTCAGCGGGTGATTGTCGGGCCGCTGCACGCCGCAGAAGCAGCAATAGCGTTTGCCAAATTGCCGCGCTGCCGCCTCGCGCTGGTTAAAAAACCCGACGCCGATGCCATGGCCGCGATATTGTTTCAGCAGCACCGATTCACCGAAATAGAAGATCGGCGCCAGATCAATGCCGGCGGCCAGGAATGGCGCCTGCACATACTCGGCTTCCTCGGCCAGCGCCAGGGCGGTGGCGGCGCCCACCACCTGCGCACCATCCAGCGCCACCACGATGGTGCCGGTGCTGGCGGCAGCATAGCGTTGCAAATACTGGCGCTCGTAATCCAGGTCGCCTTCATAGAGATACGGCCAGTCACGGAACACCGTGATGCGCAGCCGGGCCAGATCGTCCAGCCGCTCAAGCAGCCCGGCGCCGTTCAGGCGCTCGATGCGGATCGCGGCCATTATTTCAGGCGCCGACCTGGCGCAGCCAGTCCTGTAGATTGTAGTAATTCGAGATGCGGGCCACCTTGCCGTCACGGATTTCAAAAAACGCGCCGGCCGGCAGGCGATAGGTCTGGCCGCGGGCTTCAGGCAGGCCATCATCGGTGGCCTTGTAGGTGCCCAGCACGATGAATTCGGCTGCGGCGCGGCTGCCGTCTTCGTTCACGGTGATGCTGACCTCCACGATCTGCTCGGCATAGCAGCGATCCATGCGCGCCAGAAAAGCACGGAAGGCATCGCGCCCGGTCTCGCGGCCACCCTGGTTGATGTCATGCGCCACATCCTCGGTCAAAAGCCCGATGAAACGCTCAATATCCCAGGCGTTGAACGCGGCATAATACGCTTCGATCAGGGCTTTGGTGCTGGCGGCGGTCATCTAATCGGTACTTCCTTTACTGGGAGGTGGTTCCATGGGCAGATTCAGCTGCCGTGCGGCGCTGCGATGCTCATGGACTTTTTGAACAACATAGTCGGTTTTCAAGCCGTCTTTGGTTCTGGTCTGGGTAACTTTTACCTCACAAACCAGAATATCGCCCTTTGCAAAGGCAATCTGGCTTGAATCGACCCGTTTCAGAAAAGCTTCATCGAGAATCATGGCGCTGATCTGGGTGTTGCCATCATGCAGGCGCCACTTGTTATCCTCTTTGAATGCCAGGGAAATGATCGAAAATGCCGAACGCCGTACATCCTCGATCAAACGCTCTTCGGGAATGTCTGGATTGGCAAAATATGCAGCATCATCTTTTGCAACAATGAGAAGGGATTTCCCTGCCTCGCGAACCTCAAACTTGTCGATCCCCTCTGTGGTCAGGGGTGCTTCGACCACTTTCTGGGCTGCGGCCCGTACCGCAAGGTCCTGGTAGAGTCGCAGCAGCTTCATCGGTACTTCGAAAGTTTCCGAACCGAAGGTGATCTTCACATGGCCGGTGCCCAAATCCTCAATTCTATCAGGCGCGCCACCACGTAATTTGCGGATCAGCCAAAGCAGACCTCCGGCGCCCAACGCCCCGGTGATAACCAGTTCTTTGAGGTTGAGTGCTGCTGTAACGGCGTCGCCTGACAGCAAACCAACCACCTGCTGGGCAAGGCTTTGAACAAGTTCCAGGGTGATCTCAAACGAACCCTGTTTTGTTGCTTTTACATTGACATTAACGCGGGCGCTTTCGCCATTCAGTGCGCTATTCGCTGCATCAAAAAGTTCACCTATCGCCAACAAGGCCGGCGCCAAATCGCGCACATCCATGCTGCCGTCGCGCAAGGCGAGGCCATCATAGGCGATAGTGAAGGCAGTTTTTGAAGCCATGAACCGACTATATCAGGTGAGGAATCAAGCGTGAATCCCCGAATTGAGCCGGCCTAAACAGCCCCACCCTTGAATTCGACGATATTGCCGTCGGGGTCGGGGAAATACAGCGACGGGCCTTCGCCTTCATTGCCGAAGCGGTTCTGTGCCGGCTCCGGCGTGATGCCGGCCCGGGCCAGATGGGCGCGGATCGCGGCTTCGTCAAACGGCGCGATGCGCAGGCAGAGATGGTCCAGGTTGCGGCCGGGCTGGCTCACCGGGGCATCGCCGGGTTTTTGCAGCGGCCCATTGGCATCCACGATGTCGATCATCTGCCCGCCGGCGCGTAGATGCGTCAACCCCAGCTTGGGCTGTTCATGCGCCAGGCTGCACCCCACCACATCGCAGTAGAAGCTGATCAGGCGGGCCGGATCGGCGCTGCGCAGCACGATATGATCAATGCCGCGCAGGCTGTACGGCAGCATCAGGCGTTCTGGACAGCGATGCCCTTGTCGGCGAGCAATTGCTGCAATTCGCCAGACTGGTACATCTCGCGCACGATGTCGCAGCCGCCGACAAATTCACCCTTCACATAAAGCTGCGGGATGGTCGGCCAGTCGGAAAATTCCTTGATGCCCTGGCGGATCGAGGGGTCGGACAGCACGTCGATGCCCTTGAACTTGACGCCGAGATGCGACAGCACCTGCACCACCACGGCCGAGAAGCCGCATTGCGGGAAAACCGGGGTGCCTTTCATGAAAAGCACGATCTCGTTATCGGCGATATCCTGCTTGATACGGTCGGCAACTGTGGCGTCGGTCATCGGGGCAGTCCTCTTTGCTGGATCGGGCCGGGATTACGGCGTTTGTGTGGTAAGCGCCAGGGCATGCAATTGGCCGCCCATGCGGCCTTTCAGCGCCGCATAAACCAGCTGGTGCTGCTTCACCCGGCTCAAGCCGGCAAAGGCTGCGGAGGTGACGGTGGCGGCATAATGATCGCCATCGCCGCGCAGGTCGTCGATACGCACCTCGGCGTCGGGCAACGCCTCCTTGATCATGCGCTCGATTTCGCTGGCATCCATCGCCATGTCTTCGCTCCTAAGCCTTGCTGTCCATATAGCCGGGCAGCCAGCCCTCATGGGCCTGGCGTAACTCGGCCAAGGATATGGCGCCGTGGCCCTGGATAGTCAATTCCGCCGCACCGGTGATGCCGATACGCTGCGCCGGCACGCCGGCCGCCTTGGCCGCTGCCAGCAGGCTTTCAGCCCCGGCCACCGGGCAGGTGACCAGATAACGCGCCTGATCCTCGCCGAAACCGGCGGCAAAAGCGTCGGCATGGGCGGGCAGGGTGATGCTGGCGCCGATGCCGGATGCCATGCCCATTTCCGCCACAGCCACCAAAAGGCCGCCATCGGACAGGTCATGCACCGCCGAAACCGTGCCGGCGGTGATCTGGCTGCGCACAAAATCGCCATTGCGGCGCTCGGCGGCCAGGTCCACCGCTGGCGGCGGGCCTTCCTCCTGGCCAAGGATTTCACGCAGGTAGATCGACTGGCCGAGATGGCCCTGCATATCGCCGATCAGCAGGATGGCCTCGCCGGGCAGCTTGAAGGCCAGGGTGGCCATGGTCGCCACATCGTCCAGCACACCCACGCCGCCAATCGCCGGGGTGGGCAGGATGCCCTTGCCGTTGGTTTCGTTGTACAGCGACACATTGCCGGAAACCACCGGGTAATCCAGCGCCAGGCAGGCTTCGCGGATACCCTGCACGGCGCCGACAAACTGGCCCATGATGTCGGGCCGTTCCGGATTGCCGAAATTCATGTTGTCGGTGATCGCCAGCGGCCGGGCGCCCACGGCGGTGATGTTGCGCCAGGTTTCCGCCACCGCCTGCTTGCCGCCTTCCACCGGATCGGCGAAACAGTAGCGCGGCGTGCAATCCACGCTCATCGCCAGCGCCTTCTTGGCATGGCCTTCCACCCGCACGACGGCTGCATCCCCGCCGGGGATCTGCGCCGTGTCGCCACGCACCAGATGGTCATATTGCTCCCAGATCCAGCGCCGGCTGGCCATGTCGGGCGCGCCGATGATTTTGAGCAGCGCCTCGGTCAGGCTGTGCGGATGCTGGAGCGGCCCCAGCGGCGCGCGCTTCGGCGTCGGTTGCCAGGGCCGGTCATATTCGGGTGATGCCTGCGCCAGCGGATCAATCGGCAGGTCGCCCACCACCTCGCCATTGAAACGCAAAACCATGCGGCCGGTATCGGTCAGATGGCCGATCACGGCGAAATCCAGCTCCCATTTGCGGAAAATCGCCTCAGCCTGCGGTTCGCTGCCCGGCTTGAGGATGATCAGCATACGCTCCTGGGATTCGGAGAGCATGAATTCAAACGGCGTCATGCCGGTCTCGCGCGCCGGCACGCGGTCGAGATCAACATTGATCCCCATGCCGCCCTTGGAGGCCATCTCGAAGCTGGACGAGGTCAGGCCGGCAGCGCCCATATCCTGGATCGCCACGATGGCGTCGGTCGCCATCAATTCGAGGCAGGCTTCGATCAGCAGCTTTTCGGTGAACGGGTCGCCAACCTGCACAGTGGGGCGCTTTTCTTCCGAATCGTCGGTGAATTCCGCCGAAGCCATGGTGGCGCCGTGGATGCCGTCGCGCCCGGTCTTGGAGCCGACATAAACCACCGGATTGCCCAGGCCGGCCGCAGCCGAATAGAAGATCTTGTCCTGCTTGGCCAGGCCCACGGTCATCGCGTTGACCAGGATATTGCCGTTATAGCTGGGGTGAAAATTCACCTCGCCGGCCACGGTGGGCACGCCGACGCAATTGCCATAGCCGCCGATGCCATGCACCACGCCGGAAACCAGATGGCGGGTTTTCGGATGCTCCGGGGCGCCGAAGCGCAGCGCGTTCAGATTGGCAATCGGCCGCGCGCCCATGGTGAACACATCGCGCAGGATGCCGCCCACGCCGGTCGCCGCGCCCTGGTAAGGTTCGATGAAGGACGGGTGGTTATGGCTTTCCATCTTGAAGATGGCGGCCTCGCCATCGCCGATATCGATCACGCCGGCATTCTCACCCGGGCCGCAGATCACCCACGGCGCCTTGGTCGGTAGCGTCTTGAGCCATTTTTTCGAGGATTTGTAGGAGCAATGCTCCGACCACATCACCGAGAAGATGCCGAGTTCAACCTGGTTCGGCTCGCGGCCCATGATCTCCAGCACGCGATCATATTCGTCGGGCTTCAGGCCCATCAGGTCCTTGGGATAGCTCTTGCTCACGACGCCGCCCCCGTCAGACTTTCGGCCAGGCTCTGGAACAGGCCAAAGCCATCCATGCCGCCGCATACCCTATCGGTGGCATTCTCCGGATGTGGCATCAGGCCCAGCACATTACGTTCCTTGTTGAAGATGCCGGCGATATTGTCCACCGAGCCATTCAGGTTGGTTGCCGGCGCCACATTGCCCAGGGCATCGGCATAGCGGAAGGCGATGCGGTCCTCGTCGGCCAGGCGCTGCACGGTATCGGCATCGGCGGTGTAATTGCCGTCATGATGCGCCACCGGCACGCGGATGGTCTGGCCGCGCTGGTAATGCCCGGTGAACACGCTGTTCGCGGTCTCGACGCGCAGATGCACCTCGCGGCAGATGAATTTCAGCCCGGCATTGCTCATCAGCACACCCGGCAGCAAACCGGCTTCGCAGGCGATCTGGAAACCGTTGCACACCGCCAGCACCCGGGTGCCGCGCTCAGCCCGGCGCTTCACTTCGCGCATCACCGGCGAATGCGCCGCCATGGCGCCGCAACGCAGATAGTCGCCATAGGAAAAGCCGCCCGGCAGGGCGATCAGGTCCACCTCGGGGAAATCCGCGTCGCCATGCCAGACCTGCAACGGCGGCTTGCCGTTTGCTGCCTTGGTCAGCGCCAAAATCATGTCGCGGTCGCGATTGGAGCCGGGGAAAACGACAACGGCGGCTTTCATGGCCTTACCCGATCAGCTCGACCGAGAAATTCTCGATCACGGTGTTGGCCAGCAGTTTTTGCGCCATCTCGCGCACGGCGGCCTCGATCTCGGGCTTCGGCTTGCCGGCCAGCGGCTGGCCGATATCCAGTTCGATCAGCTTGCCCTGGCGCACCTCGGTCACAGCCGAAAAACCCAGGCTGTGCAGTGCCTGGCCGATGGCGCGCCCTTGCGGATCGAGCACACCATTTTTGAGGCTGACGTGAACGCGGGCTTTCATCGGTTTTGATCCTTCGCAAAAAGCTGCGGCGGCCGTGTTGGGGCCGCCGCTGATGCCACGGCGCTTGCTGCGCCGGTTACTGCATGGTCTCGGGACCCTTGATATCGCGTGGCCCGCCTTCCGGCAGGATGCCCAGGCGGCGCGCCACTTCCTGATAGGCCTCGGCAACATTGCCGAGATCGCGGCGGAAGCGGTCCTTGTCCATCTTCTCGTTGGTCTTGAGGTCCCACAGCCGGGCGCTGTCCGGGCTGATCTCGTCGGCCAGGATGATGCGCATGTCGTCGCCCTGCCACCAGCGGCCGAATTCCAGCTTGAAATCCACCAGGCGGATGCCGATGCCGAGGAACAGGCCGGTGAGGAAATCGTTGATGCGGAGCGCGAGATGCATCATCTCGTCAATCTCCTGCGGGCTGGCCCAGCCGAAGCAGGTGATATGCTCCTCCGACACCATCGGATCGCCGAGCTCGTCATTCTTGTAATAGAATTCGACGATTGAGCGCGGCAGGGTGGTGCCTTCGGCAACGCCGAGCCGGGTCGCCAGCGAACCGGCGGCGACGTTACGCACCACCACTTCCAGCGGCACGATCTCAACTTCCTTGATCAACTGCTCGCGCATGTTGAGGCGGCGCAGGAAATGCGTCGGGATGCCGACCTCGCCCAGCCGCGTCATCAGATATTCCGAGATGCGGTTGTTGAGCACGCCCTTGCCGGTGATGGTCCCCTTCTTCTTGTTGTTGAAGGCGGTCGCATCATCCTTGAAATACTGCACCAGAGTGCCGGGCTCCGGTCCCTCGAACAGGACCTTGGCCTTGCCCTCGTAGACCTGTCTGCGGCGGGTCATGGAACACCCGTAAGGTTGCTTGGAAAAGGGGATGGTTTGAGCCGGATTGATAGCGCCATTGCGGCCCCGCTGCAATGCACCGGGGCCAAGAGAATCGGCGCCGCCATCCTGAAGCCGATCCGGCCCTTGCAGGTGTCTGGGGGGAACCCCTATATAACTGCCAACCCCGAGAGCGACGGAGAGCCCGCCACATGACCACTTTTGACGACCGCAAGGACGCCTTCGAGAAGAAGCACGCCCATGACCAGGAGACCGCCTTCAAGGTCACTGCGCGGCGCAACAAGCTGCTCGGCCTCTGGGTGGCGGAGCATATCGGCCTGAGCGGCGATGCGGCCGAGGCTTATGCCAAGGACGTGGTGGCGGCGGATTTTGAGGAAGCCGGCGACGAGGACGTGATCCGCAAGGTGCTGGCCGATCTGGCCGCCAAGCAGGTTGACCTGTCGGAACACCGCGTGCGCGCCAGGCTGAGCGAGCTGGCCGACGAGGCGCGCAAGCAGATTATGGGCTGAGGCCCCGAAATGGCGGTGCCCGGCTAAGCCCCGGGCACCGTTGGCAATGCCCGGCCGACCAGTTGCAGTTTGAGATAAATGCTGCGTTTTTCAGACTTGTTCGGAATGTCCGGATCAAGTGTGATATGCGTCGCATTATGTAGTATTTTACTTTTTCGGCTTTGGCGTTGGTTTTTTGCGCGACCGTTTCGGTGGCGCGGGTGGGGTAGCACTTGTGCCGCGCACGACAATGTCAATCCGTTCGGCTTGATTTAGCAGGTCGTGCATCATCCAACCGGGTAGTTGCGTCGTATCGCCCTCGGGGATTTGAATGTAGACGTTGCTTGGCTTATGTCGCCACCAGCGCGCGGTAGCAGTTCGATGCTCTGTTGGCTCGAACTGCGCGTTCCGCAGCCGGGCTTCTAAATTTTCGCGGGTAATGACTGGCGAAGCAATCATGTAGTTATTGCTCCGCCAGTCTGGGTGAAGATTAAGCGCAGATAGCTGCAGGTGCGGCTTCAATGATGAAGCCGAAAGAACCCTGCTGCATCAGGTCGTCAGTCCGATCCCGCACGGCATTCTGTGCGCGATGCGAAAGCTCGGCATTGACCCGGCTGGCCTTAAGCTGCTGGTAGAAGGTGTCGAACCCGACTGCATGCCGAACCGCAACCTTTGTGCTGAGATTCAACTCGAACCACTGCTCAATGGACAAAATCAGATCGTCATAGGCGACCCGGTCATTCTGCGAAGCGACGTAAAGACCCGGGAGCTGATCGCAGGTATAAACGAACCAGCCATCCCGCGCCGTGCGCTTCACCTGGATAGTGGCGGCGATATTACCCATAGCTCTACTCCTCTCGCTCCTTCCGATGGCGCGCTAAAATCTAGGGCGGCTTTGTTAACATTTTAATCTTAGTACGCAATTTTGCGTATTTTATGGCAGCCGACAAGGGGGACAAAAAGCGACATCAGCCGCAAACTGCAATTTTGGCCAAAGCCGGTACACGATCTTTAGGAATTTGGTCACGCCGTCGCTTCGTATCAATACTCGTTTCGCGAGGGAAAAATGCCGAGTTTGGATCGGGCGGTGCAGCCCTGTGGATTGTCGACGTCGTCTTAGGTGACCGTCAGTCCTGGAGTGCCAATACGCCAAAATACTATATGATCATTCTATGTTCATGTCAACGGAAAATATATCTAATATGAACTCTTTTTGTATCCAGTGTTACGGCCAACCATGCATCTATTTTAGTGCATTGCTCTCGTCATTTATTCCCGCCTCGGGTGGCACAGTCGCTCGTTTCAAGTTTGTTTCCCCTTTGCTGCGGGTCTTGTCCATGCGCTGCAAAAGTATCAAGTTCAAAAGCTTTGATCGGATGTTTATGCATGGCGGGCGATTATGGCCGATCAAACAGGAGGAGCTGGTCCGCCCCCGGATATCCCTGGGGGCGTGGGGCCGCATGAAACGCGCGAACTGGAATTGATGCTGGCCGGCCACAAGCCAGCGGCGATGTTTTCCGATGCCCTGGTGGCGCGCCGGATCATCCCGGAAACCGCATTTGAGCCACATGTGCTGGCCGGTCGCATCATCAAGCGTGTGGTCTATGCGCCGGATCGCAGCGGCCTGGAAGCCGTTTACGTCTATTATGCCCTGCCCGGCGAGGCCTGGCGGATCGCGGCTCTGGAGGCGATCAACCATGCCATCCGCTCCGGGCAGCGCCCGGCCACCACTGCCGATGATATCGAAACCGGCCGCCTGCTCGGCTATAGCGAGGCCGAGATCGCCGCCTTCATGGCCTGGACTGAAGGTAAGCGAACCGGCAATACCGAGGCAGCGACGATCAAATAGTCGTTTCTTGCCAGAATCCCGCGCCGCCTCTACCTTGCCGGCATGGCGAAAAACGGTGGCTGGCTTGGTGTGGAAGGGGCCTATGGGCGGCTGAAGCTGTTCAGTGGCCTGGTGCTGTTCAGCTTTCTGTTCACGCATCTGCTCAATCATGCGCTTGGCCTGATCGCGCTGGATGCGGCCGAGGCTTTTGCGGTCTGGTTCAAGGCTTTCTGGCGCAGCCCGCCCGGCACTTTTTTGCTCTATGGCGCGCTGCTGCTGCATCCTTTGCTGGCGCTCTACAATTGGTTGCGGCGCGGCCATTACCGGGGCCTGCCCTGGCAGGCCTGGGCGCAATTGCTGCTCGGCCTGCTGGTGCCGCCGCTCGGCATTGTGCATGTGCTCGGCACCCGCGGCATGTTTTCGCTGCATGGCCTGAATGACAATTATGCCTATGTGCTGAATGCGCTGTTTGTGCAGGGGCCGCTGGGCGGTTTGCAGCAGAATCTGCTGATCCTGATCGCCTGGGGCCATGGCTGCATCGGCGTGTATTACTGGTTACGGCTGAAACCGGCTTTTGAGCGGCTATGGCCGCTGCTATTTGCCGCCGCTTTGCTGCTGCCGGCCTGCGCCATGCTGGGCTACCTGTCGATGGGCCGTGCGGTGCGTTTCATGCTGCGCGATGCCGATTGGGTGGCTGGTTTTAATGCCGGTTTGAACTGGCCCGGCAATGCCGCAGCGCAGCAACTGGGTGCCATCGCCGAAACGGTGCAGCTGGCCCTGGCCGGCTTGCTGCTGGCGGCGCTGGTGGGCCGGCTGCTCTGGGGCCTGCTGCAAAGCCGGCGCGGCATGGTCAGCCTCAGTTATCCCGATGGCCGGCAATGGCGCGGCCGCGCCGGCCTGCTCAGTATATTGGAAGCCAGCCGCGCCATCGGCTATCCGCATGCCGGGGTGTGCGGCGGCCAGGGCCGCTGCTCCACCTGCCGGGTGCGGCTGAACGGCCCCGGCCTGGCCGATTTGCCGCCGCCGGCCGAGAGCGAGGCTGCCGTGCTGGCCCGGATCGGCGCCCCGCCCGGGGTGCGGCTGGCCTGCCAGATCAAGCCGGTGGCAGACCTGACCGTGCTGCCCTTGCTGCCCGGCGGCGCCACGCCGCGGGCCAGTTATGGCAGTGCCGGGCTGGGCCAGGCCATGGCGCAAGGCAGCGAGCGCCGCATTGCGATCCTGTTCTGCGACCTGCGCGGCTTCACCCATTTTGCCGAATCGCGGCTGCCCTATGATGTGGTGTTTGTGCTCAACCAGTATTTCAAGGCGATGGGCGAAGCCGTTGAGCAGCAGGGCGGCCGGCTCGACAAGTTCATCGGCGATGGCGTGATGGCGTTGTTCGGCCTGGATACCACGCCGGCCGAGGGGTGCCGCCAGGCGCTCGCCGCCGCCGCCGCCATGGGCCAGGCGCTGGCGCGGCTGAACGAGGCCTTGCGCGCCAGCTTGGCCCAAGGCAGTGTCAGCGGCGGCAGTGGCGG
>DLGP01000163.1:32024-35789 GCA_002482765.1 Alphaproteobacteria bacterium UBA7691 | reverse complement strand
GTTGGCGCTCAGCAGCGCCAGGCTATTCTGCCGCTCATTCTCCAGCCGCGCCGCCGCCTTGCGGTTTGGCGCCGTGGGCCGCCGCGCCGCTGCCGCCAGTTGCGCGCCGGTCACCTCGGGCAAGGCCGCCACCAGGCGTTCGAGGGTTTCGGGCGCCAGATCGGCGCGGGTTAACAGCGCCTCGGCATGGCTGCGGCGCAAGGCCTGCATCCGCAGGCCATGCAGCAGGCGGTTGCGCTCGGCTTCCTTCTCCACCATGCCACGGAAAATCGCGCTGGCTTTCAGATGGCGCCAAACCCGCGCCTCATCACAGCCTAACGCTTCGGCCACCTCGCCGGCCGGCGTACCGGCAGCCAGCAGCTTGGCCGCCTGCGGCCAGTCATAGCGCCGGGGCGAAGCACGCAGCGAAAGCCGCACCGGCTCGCGGCGCCAGGAAGCGGCGGGTTGAGTGGCTGGGGTGTCGCCGGCAAATGGCTCGCCAGCGGAGGGAGGAGCGGCTGCGGCAACATGCTGTTTGGGGAAAATCATGGCGATCTCCATTTTCATGGCCGGGCATGATAGCATATTTTTTGAACATTAGAAGAACGAATAAATTCCCAAAAAGCCTGGCNNGGATCGAGACAGCAGATCAGCCAGCCGTCCCATCCTGTTCGTCATGCGCGGGCTTGCCCCACGGCTGTCCGGTTTAAACTTCAGCGCCGCCCGTGGCCCTATCGTCGTCATGCGCGGACTTGATCCGCGCATCTCGATCCAGCCGAAAAAACCATCAAAACAGGGGAAAAATTACGCCATGACGAAGCCCGACAATGTCATAATTCCTAAATCAAAATTTTATCCCTCGCAAAAAAAATACATCAATAAATTGAACAGAATGGCAAACTATACGGATCGATCAAATCCTGAATCATCCAGCCACTGAAGCGGACCCGACGAGATGGCAATTTGGAGGCGCATAAGCAGCTACATGAAAACTATCGCCAATGAAACTGCAAAAAAAAGCTTCCTCGCTCACGAACCTAAGACGCAGCTTGAGCACTACCTCGCCTACTATATAGGTCGCAACGACCCCGGCTATGCCGTCCTGGTGACAGGCGAATGGGGAACTGGAAAAACCTATCAGGTAACTAAGGCCCTGCCGGAATCTCATGCTTACTATGCCAGCCTTTTCGGGCTGAGCACCCCACAAGAGATAGAGGCGGAAGTCTTTGCAAGAATGTTTCCAGACAAAGCCATGTGGAAAAAAATAACTGATAAAATTCCCGCAGTGAATGTCGGCATTCCCGGTGCTGTTTCCATGCCTGTCAGCAGCTTGGCCACATCACTTGCAAATACCTTCATCAAGAACACCGTGGATGCTTCAAAGCCCTTGATCCTTGACGACCTTGAAAGATGCGCAATTCCTCCAAAAGAATTGCTTGGCATCATCAATCGCTACGTCGAGCATCATAAATGCCGCGTCATCGTTATCGCGCATGACGAAAAAATTGTTGGTGGCTTTCAGGAAGCAAAAGAAAAAATCTTTGGGCAAACCATCAAGATTGAGCCGGATATAGAAGCCGCTTTTGAGCATTTCAACAAAACGCTTGTGGAGTCCGGCCGAGAGGACTTTCTGGGCGAACTAAAATCTGAGGTGCTGCGCATCTTCAAGGAATCCAACCAGAAATCACTTCGTATCCTGCGGCATGTTTTAGAGGATGCACAGCGTTTGATGGGCTGTACGGAACCACGACATCGAGAGAATAATGCCGCAATGATCGAGATGACTCGGCTTTTTTCAGCACTGGCAATTGAATGTCGCTCAGGTGAGTTGAGTGCAGAAGACTTAAATGATCGAGTTCTCGCCTCCTTACGACGCGAACAACGTCAAACGAATGGAAATGCAGAGGCACCAGAGTCGTCATACAACATTGCGGACCGAAGGTACAAATCCGTAAAACTCACAAGTGACATACTCAATGATCAAGTTCTTAAAAGCACCCTGATATATGGCAACTTTATTGCCAGAGACATTCGCGACTCGCTTGATAACAGCAGTCACTTTATTGCCGCCCAGGCGCTTCCAACATGGAGAAAGGTTTTGGGTTTTGACACCCTGGATGATGAGATCGTGCAACCAGCACTCAAAGATATGCTTGAGAGGTATGAAAAAAGAGAAATTCTCGAATCAGGAGAATTCCTGCATTTTGTCGCCTTTAGAATGATGATGGCAGACGAAGGCATTTCACAAGAAACGATTCTACAGATCGTTGACGGAGCAAAAGCTTACATTGATGACCTGCTAGAACAGGGGCGCATGCCACCGAGAGAGGCTGGCAGAAGATGGATAGATCGTTTCGACACCGGTTATGACAATCACGCATACTGGCTACGCCGTGCTTACGAAGAACAATTCACAGAGATTCTAAACTGCTTGATTGATGCCAGAAAAAAAGCTGCAAAACTTCGTTATCCAGATTTAATACCGTCCTTGCTTGAGACGCTTAAGGTGGACGGGGAAAAATTCTTTGAGAAAGTATGCTACACAGAAGACGGCACTATCGAATATGAGGACATACCAATCCTTGCCGATATTTCGGCTAAAGATTTTGTTGATACGTGGCTCGCCTCACCTAAAGGTGGTTGGTATTGGATCGGCACTGCCGTTAAGGAACGTAGAAACGCTGCACATCGCGAAAGTTCTCTTGAGCCTGAAATTGCTTGGAGCGCAAAAGTGTTTGAGGAAATGATGAGGCGCGCAGAGAATGAAAACAGCTTGGCAAAACTCCGTATCATCAGAGCCGCGAAAAGAATTGGAATAAAATCAGCTCATGAGCCGGCTAGTTGAGCAACGCCGCATATGCCCGGCGCAAACCTCATCCTCTTTTTGGTTGCAACTCCCCGCCCCGCGCCTCTTCCAGCCTGCCCGCCGCCTCTTGGCAACCCGCCAGCAGCTTGTCCCAATCCTCTGGCGGGTTGCCGCGATCCAGCATACCGGCAAATACCGCATAGGCATCTTTGCGCGAACCATAGGCGCGCAGGGTGGTTTCATCATTTACCCAGGCGTAAATGATGGTTTTCGACGCGGTGTCGAAACGGAAGAACAGCCGGAAGCGGCCATTACCGAATTTGGCGCGGAACCAATGCCGCCGCGCCGGCCCCAGCGTGTTGCCCTGGCGGAATTGCGGCTGGGTCGGATCGGCAGGGATATCGTTGAATATCTGGCGCCGGATCAGTGCCAGCAATTTGGCATTGGGGGATTGTGTAGCCTGCTGCCGACCGGCTGTTTGCTGGCGCTCGACCGCCGCCATCAGGCGTTCAAGCTGATCTACGAACAGCGGATGGGCGTGGATCGTCCAGCCATTGACCACCAGCATCAGAGCGCGACATCACCTTCAATGGTCTGATCCGGGCTGTCGTCGATACCCGCCGTGAGCGCATCGAGCCGGGCTTTCAGCGCCGGGGTGAGCGCCTGCAACTGTTCCGGCCGGGCCGTGATATCGCGGGCCAGAAAATCGAGAAAAGCCAGCATGGCCGGATCGTCGGCCGCTTCGGCGCGTTCCAGCAGCACGGCATCGCCTTCAACACGGAAACGCAGCTTGTCGCCGGCCTGCAGGCGCAACGCCTGGCGCACCGCCTTGGGCAAGGTGGTTTGCCCCTTGCTGGTCAGCGTGGAGAATTCTTCGAGATTAGCCATGTCCAGAAAGTATGACAGTGCCGGATTCCGGGCAAGGAAAATTCCTTACAACCGGCCTTATGCGCCCCACTCGTCATACCCGCGAAAGCGGG
>DLGP01000163.1:24799-31981 GCA_002482765.1 Alphaproteobacteria bacterium UBA7691 | reverse complement strand
CGGGTCAAGCCCGGGCATGACGCATAGGGGGGGGTGTCGATCCCTGCCCCGCTTATGCCCTACTACTGAATTCCAGAAAAACGCCATGCGCTGCTTCGGCCGGCACCAGCACGGTGCCGTCGAGGGCGCGGGCGTGCTCGATGCCCTGGGCGCTGAAATAGCGCGCGGCGGCTTCCGGGTTATGCACACGCAGGCGCATGCCGGCGATATAGGGCGTGGCGCGGGTTTCGTCGTGATCCAGATCGGGGAACAGCGTAGCGAGATCAGTGGGGGTGACGAACAGCACATGTTCGCGGCCAACCCGGGCGGCGATCATGCGATCGGTGCGCACCGCGCTGCCGGCGCCGAACAGGGCCTCGTAAGCCGCTTCGGTGGCAAGCGGATCGTCGCAGACCACAACGCAGCCGGCGAGATGGGTGGCGCCATTGGGATGCAGCAGCCAGGCCGGCTGGCGCAGCAATTCGGCCGAGAGATGCTGGCAGACAAACATCGAAACCGGCGGCGTCGCCTCAGGCGGCAGATGCACCAGGGCAAAGGCCGGCAACACAATGCCATCGGGCAATTGCAATTCGCGCTTCAGGCTTTGCACCTCGGAGGGCGCGAGGCCGGCGGCGGCAAAGGAAGCGCGGGTGGCTGCGGCATCGTCGCTGCCGAGCACAATCTTGTGCAGCCCCTCGCCCTTCGCCGCCAGCATCTCTTCCAAGCCAGCGGTGAAGCCGCCCTGCTCTGCGATGCCGAGCAGTTCGATGTAATTGCTGCCAAACATGATGCAGTAATTGCCGGTGGCCCAGCCGATATGGCGGCCGCGCGGCGTGATGCTGAAACCAAGCCGGGCATAGGTTTCGCGCGCCGCTTCAAGATCGCGCACAGTGACGACGGTATGGTCGATGCCGGTGAGAAAATGCGCCATGCCGCCGCCCCTGTTTACGCGGATTTACTGAATCAGTGGCCATCAAACTCGCACAAAGCCAGCACCTTGACGCCGAGCGCTTCAAGCCGCTTGCGACCACCCAGTTCCGGCAGATCAACGATGAAGGAACCGCCGATCACGGTACCTTCATAATGCCGGATCAGCTTGATCGCCGCTTCGGCGGTGCCGCCGGTGGCAATCAGATCGTCCACCAGCAGGATATTCTCGCCCTTGGTGATGGCATCAACATGGATTTCCATCGAATCGGTGCCGTATTCAAGCTGGTATTCCTGCGCCTTGGTCTGGAAGGGCAGCTTGCCGCGTTTACGCACCGGCACAAAGCCGATGGAAAGCTGGTGCGCAATGGCGCCGCCGAGGATGAAGCCGCGCGCCTCGATGCCCACCACCTTGTCGATGCGGGTGCCGGCAAAGGGCTGCACCATTTCGTCGATGGTCTTGCGGAAGCCGCGCGCATCCTGGAGCAATGTGGTGATGTCGCGAAACATGATACCCGGCTTGGGATAATCCGGGATGGTGCGAATCTTGTCCTTGATACCCTGCATCTGAGGCAAATCCTATCAGCTTAACGGTTGAGAATGCGGCCGGCCACCGCATCGAGCTTGCGCAGCACAGCCGGATCGCGCTTTTCCGGCGCGGTGATGAGAGCGTTTTCCAGCGCGGTGTCGCAGCCCTGATGGCAATGTTCGGGCCGGTCCTTGAGATACTTCACCGCATGCGCCACCAGCGACTGGCCCTTGGAGGCATTATCCAGCAGCACGCGGATCACCGCGGCCACATCAACATGATCGTGGTCCGGATGCCAGCAATCAAAATCCGTCACCATGGCCACGCTGGCGTAGCAAAGCTCGGCCTCGCGCGCCAGCTTGGCTTCCGGCGCGTTGGTCATGCCGATCACGTCGCAGCCCCAGCTCTTGTAGAGGAAACTTTCCGCCTGGGTGGAGAATTGCGGGCCTTCCATGCACAGATAGGTGCCGCCGCGCTGGGCGCTGATGCCGGCGTCTTTCGCCGCCTGTTCCAGCGCATCGCCGAGGCGATGGCAGACCGGATGCGCCGCCGAGACATGCGCCACCATGCCAGTGGAGAAGAAACTCTTCTGGCGCATGAAGGTGCGGTCGATGAACTGGTCCACAATCACAAAGCTGCCCGGCGGCAGATGCTCCTTGAACGAGCCGCAGGCCGAAACCGAGATCACGTCATGGCAGCCAACCCGCTTCAGCGCATCAATATTGGCGCGGTAATTCACTTCCGAGGGCGAATGGCGATGGCCACGGCCATGGCGCGGCAGGAAAACCAGCTCGGCGCCTTCCAGCTTGCCAAACAGCAATTCATCCGACGGATCGCCCCAGGGGGTGGAAACCTTGCGCCATTGCATGTTGGTGAGGCCGGCCATGCCATAAAGCCCGCTGCCGCCCAGCACGCCGATACGCACCGGATCGCCGGGCTTGGCGATATAGGGCTTGGTCCAAGTGATTTTCTTGGCCGAAACTTTCTTGGCGGCGACTTTCTTGGCCGGCGCTTTCTTGACGGCCGGCTTTTTGACAGCGGCTTTTTTCACCGCAGCCTGCACCACCTTGGCGGCCGGCTTTTTCACGGCTTTCTTGGCGGGCTTCTTTGCCACCTTTTTCACTGCTTTCTTAGCCTGGGCCATAGCTGGCTCCCCTGTCGGAATCGCGGAAAAGTCGCGGCAGACTTAAGCAAACACGGCCCGCCCATGCAATAAGTAAAGCCCGGGTAATAAAAAAGGCCGCCCGGCAAGGCGGCCTTTTCTAAAATCACCAAGTCATGCCAGGCTTACTTGAGATCGGCCCAGACCCGCTTCTTGGCGGCAATGAACAGGCCGGTCAGGATCAGCAGGAAGATCATCACCTTGAAGCCGAGGCGCTTGCGCTCCTCCAGCTTCGGCTCGGCGGTCCACATCAGGAAGGCCGAGACATCACGCGACATCTGCTCCACGGTCGCCTTGGTGCCATCGGCATAGGTGACCTGATCCGGATTCAGCGGCTGCGGCATGGCAATCTGCTGGCCGGGGAAATACTTGTTGTAATGCAGGCCCTCGCCGAGCTGGAAACCGGCCGGCGGCTGGCTGTAGCCGCTGAGCAAAGCGGCCAGATAATCCGGGCCCTGGGCGCGTGCCTTGGCGATCAGCGACAGATCCAGCGGATAGGCGCCGCCATTGGCCGCCCGCGCCGCCTTCTCATTCGGGAAGGGCGACGGGAACTTGTCTGACGGGCGGCCCGGGCGCTTGAACATCTCACCCGAATCATCCGGGCCATCGGTCACTTCATAGGTCGCCGCCAGCGCCTTCACTTCGGCTTCCGAGAAGCCGATATCGCGCAGGGTGCGGAAGGCGACATATTTGGCAGCGTGGCAGGCGGCGCAGACTTCCTTGTAAACCTGGAAGCCACGCTGCAATTCGCCACGATCAAACGTGCCGAAAGCGCCGTCGAAGCTCCATTTCTGCTTCGGGGCCGGAATCTCGTCGCCGGCGGCCAGCACGGCCGGGGCGGCAAGGGCGAAAGCCAGGGCCGCAATGGCAGCACGCAGGGTCTTCATGGGGCTATCCTTGCGCATGAGGCTCACTCCGCCGCCGCTGCTGCCGCTTTGGGCAGCACAGGTTCGCTGATCGAGGCCGGCAGCTTATCCGGCTTCTCAAACCAGCCGACCAGCGGGAACAGCACCAGGAAGTGCAGGAAGTAATACACGGTGCAGACCTGGCCGATGATCAGCGGCAGGCCTTCCGCCGGGCTGCCGCCGGAATAGCCGAGGCCAATGCAGGCGATCAGGAAGATCCAGGTCAGCCACTTGTAGGTCGGGCGGAACCGGGCCGAGCGCACACGGCTGGTATCGAGCCAGGGCAGCAGGAACAGGATGGCGATGGCGCCGAACATCAGCAACACGCCGCCGAGCTTGTCCGGCACCGAACGCAGGATGGCGTAGAACGGCAGGAAGTACCATTCCGGCACGATATGCGCCGGGGTCACCAGCGGGTTGGCCGGGATGTAGTTATCCGGATGGCCCAGCATGTTCGGGGCGTAGAACACGAAGAAGGCGAACAGCAGGAGGAAAACGCCGACGCCGACCGCATCCTTCACCGTGTAATACGGGTGGAACGGGATGGTATCCTGCGGGCCCTTCACATCGATGCCCAGCGGGTTGTTGGAGCCATGCTGGTGCAGCGCCAGGATGTGCAGCAGCACCACGCCGACGATGACAAACGGCAGCAGGTAATGCAGCGAGAAGAAGCGGTTCAGGGTCGGGTTATCGACCGAATAGCCGCCCCACAGCCAGGTGACGATCGGCTCACCCACGCCCGGCAGGGCAGAGAACAGGTTGGTGATCACGGTGGCGCCCCAGAACGACATCTGGCCCCAGGGCAGCACATAGCCCATGAACGCCGTGGCCATCATCAGCAGCAGGATGATGACGCCGAGGAACCACAGGATTTCACGCGGGCTCTTGTAGGAACCGAAATACAGGCCGCGGAAGATATGGATATACACCACGATGAAGAACATCGAGGCGCCGTTGGCATGGATATAACGCAGCAGCCAGCCGTAATTCACGTCGCGCATGATATGCTCGACCGAGTCGAAGGCCATCGAGGTATGCGGCGTGTAATGCATCACCAGCACGATGCCGGTGAGAATCTGCACCACCAGGCAGAGGCCGGCCAGCGAGCCGAAATTCCACCAGTAATTCAGGTTCTTGGGCGTCGGGTATTTGGTGCCGACCATATGGTCGATGGTGGAGAAGACCGGCAGGCGGTATTCGATCCACTTGACGACGGGATTGGCGAAGAAGCCGGTATCGTTGGTTGCCATGATCGCTGTCCTCAGCCGATGCGGATGCGGGTGTCAGTGAGGAAGGTGTATTCCGGAACCGGCAGGTTGGTCGGTGCCGGGCCTTTGCGGATGCGGCCGGACGTATCGTAATGCGAGCCGTGGCAGGGGCAGAACCAGCCGCCGAAATCACCCTTCTGGCCCAGCGGCACACAACCCAGATGGGTGCAGACGCCCATCATCACCAGCCATTCCGGCTTGCGGGCGCGGTCGGCATCCTTGGCCGGGTCCGGCAGGGCGGCGCTATCGTCCTTCTGCGCCTGCTCAATTTCTGCCGCCGTGCGATGGCGCACAAAAACCGGCTTGCCGCGCCACATCACGGTGACACTCTGGCCGGCGGCGATATGCCCCAGGTCGAGTTCGGTGCTGGACAGCGCCAGCACATCGGCCGACGGGTTCATCTGGTGGATGAACGGCCAGGCCGCAGCCGCGGCGCCAACAGCACCGAAGGACGAAGCCGCGATCACAATGAAATCGCGACGGGTCGGCTCGGCTTTGCCGGCCGGGGATTGGGGCGCAGTCCCTGCCATAGCTCCCTCGGAGTAAGTATTGGAAAACGAGGCCGATTATTTCTCATTATCCATCGCCCGTGTCCAGTAGTCCGCCGCTTGTGTGCGACAGGTTGCCGCAGGCCGGCCAAGCGCGGAAAACCGCTTGATTAAGAAAGATTTGGCTGCCATTTCCGGAAGCCATGCGGCTTGCCCTGTTTGAACCCGATATCCCGCCCAATCTGGGCACCCTGCTGCGCCTGGGCGCCTGCCTGGGTGTGCCGGTGCATATCATCGAGCCCTGCGGCTTCCCGTTCTCGATCCCCAGCCTGCGCCGTTCGGCGATGGATTACCTGGAACATGCCGCCATCGAGCGCCATGATTCGTGGACGCACTTTCTCACCGAGAAGCCGCCCGGCCGCATCCTGCTGCTCAGCACCAAGGCGGCAACGCCCTATTTCAGCTTTCGCTTCGCACCCGACGACATCCTGCTGCTGGGCCGCGAAACCATGGGGGTGCCGGAGGCGGTGCATCAAACTGCCGATGCCCGGCTGCTGATTCCTTTGCGGCCCGGCTTGCGCTCGATCAATGTGGCGACGGCGGCGGCAATGGTACTGGGCGAAGGCCTGCGGCAAACTGCGGGCTTCCCGATACCGGGCTGATCGGCGCCAGCGCGCCTAACACCCGATCTGAGCCGACACCCGATCTGACTGGAGACATATATATAATGAGCGACGCCACCCTCCTGGCCGAGCGCAAGGCCATTGCCAGCGCCTGGTTTGAAAATCTGCGCGACCGCATCTGCGCCGAGTTTGAAAAACTGGAAGATGAATTGAGCGGCACACCACACGCGGCGCTGCCCGCCGGCCGCTTTGAACGCAAGGCCTGGAGCCGCCCGGGCGGCGGCGGCGGCGTGATGAGTGTGATGCACGGTCGGGTTTTTGAGAAAGTCGGCGTCAACATCTCAACCGTGCATGGTGAATTCAGCGAGGAATTCCGCAAGCAGATTCCCGGCGCCGCACAGGATGGCAGCTTCTGGGCCAGCGGCATTTCGCTGGTGGGCCATATGCGGTCGCCGAAAGTGCCGGCGGTGCATATGAACACACGCTTCATCGTCACCAGCAAAGCCTGGTTCGGCGGCGGCGCCGATCTCACGCCGATGGTGCCGGTGGCGGAAGATACCGAAAGCTTCCATGCCGATCTGCGCGAAGCCTGTGATCGTTTCGATGCCGACTACTATCCGCGTTTCAAAAAATGGTGCGACGATTATTTCTTCCTGCCGCATCGCAACGAGCCGCGTGGTGTTGGCGGCATCTTCTACGACAACCTTACAAGCAGTGATTGGAATCAAGACTTCGCTTTCACCAAAGCCGTGGGCGAATCGTTCCTTGCGGCTTATCCAAAAATCGTGCGCAAGCGCATGCATGAAAGCTGGAGCGATGCAGATCGCGAGCATCAATTGATCCGTCGCGGCCGCTATGTCGAGTTCAATCTGCTCTATGATCGCGGCACAACATTCGGTTTGAAGACCGGCGGCAACACGGAAGCGATCCTGATGTCGCTGCCGCCAGAGGTGAAATGGCCATAACTAAAAACGCCAGATTCCATGCGGCTTTTTTGCTGTTCGCAAAAATTCGCCGCATGGAGTTTTGTTTGTTTGCAGGCCATCAAGAGAAGAAAACAGGATTCGTTTTTCCGTTCTCGTTCGACTTCTCTTCGGCGCCTATGGCAAAAAAATCACGCTGTCAAAAAAAATCTGCACCATCGCAAGATTTAGTGGTTAACAGGCAATCTCTATGCTACAGAAATGATGTTCGGGAAACATTTCTCGAAACTTCGTGCGGTTCGACGAACCGCGTAATCCATGGAGGAGAACATGGCTGCTGCTAAGAAGGCTGCTAAGAAGGCCGTCAAGAAGGTCGTC
>DLGP01000163.1:23729-24752 GCA_002482765.1 Alphaproteobacteria bacterium UBA7691 | reverse complement strand
CGCGAAGAAGAAGTAATTCTTCGGTTTTGTGATTATGGCCCCGAGCTCCATATCGACGACCGGGATTACGGCGCCGGTGTGGAGCTCGGGTTCCAAAGCAAGCCAGACCAGCCCGCCAGCAGACTTTTCCAACCCAATCCGAACCGATATTTCCAGGCGCCAATGGCGCCTTTTTTGATGCCGTTTTGGCCGCCTTCTAGTCCATTCGTATAGGTATGGAAACCCGCAAGGATCGCGCGCTTATTTGCTGTCGCCGTTGCCGGCTTCTTGCTGCTGCGGCTCATCCTTGTCCGGCTGGTCTGCGGCTTCGATCCGCACGCGCAGGCGCATCTCATTGAGGCAGGCTTCGCGGCTGGCTTGGAAGCCGCCATCACACCACCAGGCTTCAAGCTGCTTCAGGATCAGGCTGATATTCGGCCCCGGCCGCAAGCCATGCTGCAACAGATCAGCGCCGCGCAACGGAAAGACCGGCCGGCGCCAGTGCGCCGCATGCTGCACAATATCCGTTAGCTGATTGATGCGCGTTGCATCATCCAAGGCCAGCAGGATGGCGTGATCGCGGCAATATTCGGCGCCATGCTGGTAGAATAGCGCGGCACGTTGTGTTGCATCAGTGAGGGCAGCCCAGGCAAAAGCCGGCGGCTGGCTCAGCATCGCCATACGATGCTGTTGCGCGCGCGATAAGCGCAGACGTTCAAGCGCCGCCGCGCCTTCGGCGCTTTCACCCGGCGGCAGCAAGGCGGCGAGACGCAGCCATGGATCATCACTCAGCGCCAGAAGCTGCGCAAAGCGCTGCGCCGCATAACGATGCCCGGGCAGCAATGCAGCCAGCACACCGCAAGCCGCCATCGCCGCCAAAGCTTCATCGGCACGCGGCAGCGCCAGGATTTTCAGCAATTCGTCGCGCACACGCTCGCCGGAAAGCTGCTGCAACCTGCCGGCTGCATCGTGGCAGGCCGCCAGCGCCGTGGCATCCGGCACGGCGCCGCCAAAGCGCGCATGGAAGCGGAAAAAACGCAGCAC
>DLGP01000163.1:0-23695 GCA_002482765.1 Alphaproteobacteria bacterium UBA7691 | reverse complement strand
CGCAGATAATCCTCGGCCACACGCTGCGCCGCATCGCCGATGAAACGCACACGCCGCGCCGCCAGATCGGCCAGCCCGCCCACCGGATCAAACACCGCGCCATCGCCATCGGCATACAGCGCATTGATGGTGAAATCGCGCCGTTCGGCATCCACACGCCAGTTGGTGCCAAAGGCCACCTGAGCATGGCGGCCATCGGTGGCAATATCGCAGCGCAGCGAGGTGACCTCGAATTGCACCGGGGCTTCACTGGAATTCTTGCTGGGCGGCAGGATTGCGGTGATGGTGCCGTGCTCGATGCCGGTGGGCAACGCCTTGATGCCGGCGCGCCGTAGCGATTGCATCACCTGATCCGGCGCAAGCGGCGTGGCGATATCAATATCGGCCGGCACCAGGCCGAGCAGCGCATCGCGCACGCAGCCGCCAACAAACAGGCCCTGCCCCGGCCCCAGCACGGCCAAAAGCTTGCATGTATTGGGCGCCGCCATCCAGGCCGGCAAAGGCGCAAGCCGCCGCGCTGCCGCGCCCAACATCATGTCTGGGCTGGCTGGGCCGGCGGCTTTGTTGTTCATCTGGTTTCGCCTGGCTGGATCGCGCCGCCCTGCCAGCGGGCCGGCGTGTAGCTGCTGGCGCCATCGTCATGCATAAAGCCATAATAGGCGAAGCTGGCTATCAGCAGCAGCATGCCGATCATCGCCAGCCAGAACCATGGCGTGGTTTCCGGGCCTTCCTTGCCGGCCCGCTTCACCTGCCAGACATACAGGCCATATAGCAGGAAAGGCAGGATCAGCAGAAAACCATGGATCAGTATGCGGCCCATCAGGCGCCTCCTTGTTTCACGGCCTGGTGCAGATTGCGCAACATGCCGGCAGTGGCGCCCCAGATGTAATAGTCGTTATACGGCATGGCCCACCAATGGCGCTGCACACCGTTGAACATGCCGGAATGGCGCTGATGGTTGCGCTCGTCCATCAGGAAATCCAGTGGCACCTCAAATATCTCGGCCACTTCATGCTGTTCCGGCCGCAGCGCAAAGCCGGGTGTTACCTTGGCCACCACCGGCACCACGGCAAAGCCGGTGCCGGTGACATAGGGATCCAGCGCGCCCAGGATATCAACATGGCCACGATCCAGGCCGATCTCTTCTTCCGCCTCACGCAACGCCGCCGCCACCACATCCGGATCTTCCGGATCAACCCGGCCACCGGGAAAACTGATCTGGCCGGCATGGTTGGAAAGATTGGCGGTGCGTTTGGTCAGGATCACACGCGGCCCGGCATCATAGCTGACCAGCGGCACCAGCACGGCAGCCGGGGTCAGCGGCCCCTTGCGCAAGGGCTGGCTGCCCGGATTAAGCTGGAAATCGCCAAAGCGGGCGGCATCATAGGCCAGCGGCAATTCGGTCAGCAGCGGCGCCGGGCGCAGGCTGTGGCGCAGGCGGTCAAGATAACTCGGCTGAAGGGTTTCTATTTGCATCTTGCTGCTTCAGGTATCCGCTTCCACTGTGCCGAGCGCAAAGAAAACGCCGCCACTCCATACACCCAGTTCGCTGCCGCCATCGGCGGTTTGCCGCGCCTCGGCCATGGCCACCAGTTCATAAAAGACCGGGCGGGCAATCAGCGCCTCGAGTCGGTCACGCACCACAATATAGGGGGAGGGTTCGCCGCTGGCCGGATTTAACGCCACCCGCAACGGATGCGCCGTATCCAGCGGCACCACATCATCCAGGTTGGTGCGGAAAGCCAGGCTCTGCTCGCGGCCTTGGCCCTGCACGGCCAGTTCCACCGCCACAAAGGGCGCGTCATCCACCCGGATGCCCACTTTCTCCACCGGCGTCACCAGCACATAGCTGTCATCCGGTTCGCGGCGCAGAATTCCGGCAAAAAGCTTCACCATGGCGGGGCGGTTGATGGTGGTGCCCATATAATACCAGCGGCCATCGCGGGCGATGCGCATATCAATATTGCCGCAGAAGGCCGGATTCCACAGATGCACCGGCGGCAATTTGCGCGGCGCGGCGCGTTCTTCCAGGCCGCCGAAGCGGGCGATCAACTCTTTGAGAAAGGTGGGCGAAGGCTGCTGGCTCGACATCGGTTCTGCTGGGCTTTCAAAATAGAATCCCTATATAGTAACGGACATGCAGAATTTCAGCGACACCGCCGAACACATCCTCCCTGAAATTGACCGCCTGGGCAGCCGCCTTGGTGCCGTACGGGAAGCCGTTGAGCGGGTGATCTTCGGCCAGAATGATGTGGTTGAGGAAAGCCTGGTCACGCTGCTGGCCGGCGGCCATGGCCTGCTGGTGGGCGTACCCGGCCTGGCCAAGACCAAGCTGGTGGAAACCCTGGCCAAAGTGCTGGGCCTGGATGCCCGCCGCGTGCAATTCACGCCTGACCTGATGCCGGCGGATATTGTCGGCTCGGAAGTGCTGGAGGAAAACGAGCAGGGCCGCCGCTCCTTCCGCTTCATTTCCGGCCCGGTCTTCTGCCAGTTGCTGATGGCCGATGAAATCAACCGCGCCAGCCCGCGCACCCAATCCGCCCTGTTGCAGGCGATGCAGGAGCGCCAGGTCAGCGTGGGCGGCACGCGGCATGATCTGCCGGCGCCGTTCCATGTGCTGGCAACGCAGAATCCGCTGGAGCAGGAAGGCACCTATCCGCTGCCGGAAGCCCAGCTTGACCGTTTCCTGCTGCAAATTGACGTGCGCTACCCGGATCGCGAAGCCGAACGCCGCATGCTGTTTGCCACCACCGGCGCGGCCGAGGAGCCGGTGCCGACGGTGCTGAGCGCCACCGACCTGATCGCAGCGCAGCGCCTGGTGCGGCGCATCCCGGTGGGCGAAAGCGTGGTGGATGCCATCCTGAATCTGGTGCGCGCCGGCCGCCCGGAAGAAACCGATATCGCCGAGATCAAGACCCTGGTGGCCTGGGGCCCCGGCCCGCGCGCCAGCCAGGCGCTGATGCTGGCGGTGCGCGCCCGCGCCCTGCTGCAAGGCCGCCTCGCCCCCTCGGTGGAAGATGTGCTGGCGCTGGCCGGGCCGGTGCTGCGGCATCGCATGGCGCTCACCTTTGCCGCCCGCGCCGAAGGCGTCAGTGTGGGCGATGTGATCAATCGCCTGACCCAGCCGTTGCGCTAGGCATGGCGGCAGCGGCCGTTTCCCAGCAAAAGGCTGCGCAGAAAAGCAGCGCCACGGCAGGCAGCGTTATGCCGGGCAATGCCGATTCCGTTATCCGCGCCGAAAACTTCGCCGCCTTCCTGCCGCCTTTGCTGCTGGCCGCCGAACGGGTGGCCGCCACTGTGGAGCAAGGTGTGCATGGCCGCCGCCGCACCGGCGCCGGCGATGCCTTCTGGCAATTCCGCCGCTATAGCCCAGGCGACAGTATCGGCCGCATTGACTGGCGCCAGACCGCCAAGCGCATGCAGGCTTTTGTGCGCGAGAATGAATGGGAAGCCGCCGAAAGTGTGTGGCTGTGGCGCGATCCCTCGCCTTCCATGGCCTGGGCCTCGCCGCAGGCGCTGGAGCGCAAGGACCAGCGCGCCGACCTGCTGGTGCTGGCCTGTGCCAGCCTGTTGCTGCGCGGCGGCGAGCGGGTGGCTTTGCTGGGCGCGCCGGAACGCCCGAGCGCCGGCCGCCGTGTGTTGCCGCGTATGGCCGAACGGCTGGCGCTGCAACGCCAGAGCGTGCTGGCCGGCACTGACGCCGAACGCGCCGCTGCCAGCCTGCCGCCGCCGGCCGCCTTGCCGCGCCATGGCCAGGCGGTGTTGTTTGGCGATTTCCTGTATCCGTTGCCCGAGATTGCGGCGCGGCTGCGCGGCCTGGCCGATCAGGGTGTGAAAGGCTGCGTGGTGCGCATTGTTGATCCGGCCGAGGAAGACTTTCCCTATAAGGGCCGCACGCGCTTTCTGGGCCTGGAAGGCGAAGGCGAAATGCTGGCGCCGCGCGCCGAAACCCTGGCCGATGACTGGCGCGCCGCCTTTGCCGCGCATCAGGCCGGCCTGGCCGATATCTGCCGCCGCCTGGGCTGGCATCATATCAAACACCGCACCGACAAGCCGGCGGAAGCCCTGCTGATGGCGCTGTATCTGGCGCTGGAAGGCGGCAATATGCGGGAAGGCAGGCGGCGCTGATGTTGTCTCTCGGCTTCCTGGCTTTTGCCACCCCCTGGGCGCTGGCCGCATTAGCCAGCCTGCCGGCTTTGTGGTGGCTGCTGCGCATCACGCCGCCGCGCCCCAAACAGGTGCAATTCCCGCCGCTGCGGCTGCTGCTGACATTGCGGCCAAAGGAAGAGACCCCGGCGCATACGCCGCTATGGCTGTTGCTGCTGCGGCTGCTGATTGCCGCCCTGGTGATCCTGGGCCTGGCCGAGCCGTTGCTGAACCCTGACCGCGCCCGCACCACCACTGGCCCGCTGGTGCTGGTGCTGGATGACGGCTGGGCCGCCGCGCCGCGCTGGCGCGAAAAGCTTGAACGCGCCAATGCGCTGCTGGATCGCGCCGAACGCGAAGGCCGCGGCGCCATGCTGATCACCACGGCGCCGCCGGCCAATGCCGAGCCGATGGCGCCCGGGCCTTTGCTGCCGGCCAATGACCTGCGGCCGTTGCTGAATGGCCTGCAACCCAAAGCCTGGCCCAGCGACCGGACCCAACTGGCCGAGGCACTGAACCGCGCCAAGCTGCCGGAGAATGCCGAAGTGGCTTGGCTCAGCGATGGCCTGGCCGAAGACGGCACTGGCGAAGCCGCCTTCACCCTGGCGGAAAAGCTGCTCTGGCTGGGCGGTGTGACGGTGACGCAGCCGCGTGCCGGCGATACGGCCCTGGCCTTGCTGCCGCCGCAGACCGATGCCCAGGGCGATACCCTGCTGCTGCGCCGCGCCGCACCGGCCAATGGCGCCGCCACAGCGCAGAACTACACGTTACGCGCCGTGAGCGACCAGGGCCGCGTGCTGGCACGCCAGCCGATCAGCTTTGCCGATGGCGCGCTGGAAGCCACGGCGCAGCTCAACCTGCCGACCGAATTGCGCAACACGCTGGCGCGGCTGGAGATTGAGGAACAGCCCGGCGCCGCTGCTGTGCAATTGCTGGATGATCGCTGGCGCCGCCGACCCGTCGGGCTGATTTCCGGCGCCGGCCTGGAGCAGCGCCAGCCTTTGCTGGCCGATCTGTTTTATCTCGACCGCGCCTTGTCGCCGTTTGCCGAATTGCGCCAGGGCAATGTGGCGCAATTGCTGGAGCGCGAAATCGCCATGATCGTGCTGGCCGATGTGGGCACCATCGTGGCCGGCGAGGCGCGGCAATTGAGCGAATGGCTGGAACGCGGCGGCGTGCTGCTGCGTTTTGCCGGCCCGCGCATGGCCGAAACCGGCGACAATCTGCTGCCGGTGAAACTGCGCCAGGGTTCAAGGCAGTTGGGCGGCGCGCTGTCCTGGGCGCAACCGCTGAAACTGGGGCCGATCCCGGAGAACAGCCCGTTGCAGGGCCTGACCGTCAGCCCGGAAGTGACCGTGAGCCGCCAGGTGCTGGCCGATCCGGACCCTAATCTGGGCGACAAGACCTGGCTGCGGCTGGAAGACGGCACGCCGCTGATCACCGCCGAGCGGCGCGGCAAGGGCTGGCTGATCCTGGTGCATACCACCGCCAACAGCCTGTGGAGCGACCTGCCGCTTTCCGGCTTTTTTGTTGACCTGCTGCGCAAGGTGGTGGACCTGTCGCAAGGCGTGGGCGCCGATGCCGGCGGCGAGGCGCAGCCGGCTTTGCCGCCACTGAGCATCTTGGATGGCTTCGGCCGCGCCAGCGAACCCGGCCCGGCGGTGTTGCCGCTGAATCCGCGCCAGCCGGCGCAGCTTGGGCCGCGCCAGCCGCCGGGTTATTACGGCCGCTGGGATGCGCGCCAGGCGATCAACCTGGCCAATGCCGAAACCAAACCGCTGGCGCTGACCCGCTGGCCGAATGACGTGCGGCTGCAAGCACTGGATCAGGCCGGCCAGGAAACCCGCCTGATGCCCTGGCTGATGGCGCTGGCCGTGCTGCTCTTCCTGGCCGACTGGCTGATCGGCCTGTGGCTGCGTGGCCTGCTGCCGCGCCTGCCCGGCCGCACCGCCACTGCCGGGCTGTTGCTGGCTTTGCTTTGCGCCGGTGCCGCCGAGGCGCAGCAGCGCCGGCCCGGTGCTGAACGCGCCCCGCCGCCTATGGCAACCAATCCGGCCGAGGATTTTGTGCTGCGCGCGGCGATGGATCTGCGCCTGGCCTATGTCATCACCGGCGATGCCGTGACCGACAATCTGAGCCGCGCCGGGCTTTATGGCCTGACCGAAGTGCTGTTCCGCCGCACCTCGATCGAAGCCGCCGAGCCGATCGGCGTCAATCTGGAAAGCGACGACATCTCGCTGCTGCCCTTCCTCTACTGGCCGATGACCGCCAGCCAGCCGCTGCTTTCCGACCAGGCTTTGCGCCGGCTGGACACCTTCATGAAAACCGGCGGCCTGATCCTGTTTGACACCCGCGACCAGGGCCTGCCCTTTGCCGGCACCGCGGCCAGCCCCGGCACCGAGAAGCTGCGGCAATTGCTTGGCCGGCTGGATATTCCGCCGCTGATGGCGGTGCCGGATGACCATGTGCTGACCAAGGCGTTTTACCTGTTGCAGGATTTTCCCGGCCGTTATGGCGGCGGGCCGATCTGGGCCGAACGCAATCCGGGCGGCGACAAGGATGGTGTCACCTCATTTGTGATCGGCGGCAATGACTGGGCTGCGGCCTGGGCGGTGGACCCGCAAGGCCGCCCGTTGGCGCCGACCCAACCCAACACGCCACGCCAGCGCGAACTGGCCTATCGTTTCGGTGTCAATCTGCTGATGTATACCCTGACCGGCAATTACAAGGCCGACCAGGTGCATATCCCGGCCCTGCTGGAACGCTTGGGCAATTAACATGGAAATCGCCCCCGCCACCACGCTGATCCTGTCGCCCTTGCTGCCCGAGGCGGTGCTGTGGGCTTTGGCCGGCGCGGCTTTGCTGCTGACCGGCTATGGCCTGCTGCGGCGCGCACGCGGCACCTTGCTGCGCAGCCTTGTCGCCCTGCTGCTGCTGGGTGTGCTGGCCAATCCGGTGGCGCGCAAGGAAGAGCGCGATGCGCTGCCCGATATTGCCGTGGTGGTGAGTGATGAAAGCCCGAGCCAGCAGATCGGCGAGCGCCGGCAGCAGACCGAGCAGGCGCTGGCGGCACTGACCGACAAGCTGAATGCGCTGCCCAATCTGGAACTGCGTGTGGTGCGCGCCGGCGCCGCCGATGCCGACAGCGCCCGGCGCGATGAAGGCACGCGGCTGTTTTCGGCACTGAATCAGGCGCTGACCGATGTGCCGCGCCATCGCCTGGCCGGCAGTTTCCTGCTCACCGATGGCCAGGTGCATGACATCCCCGAGCTTGCCGCCGCCAGCGAGCTGACCCGCGCGCCGCTGCATGTGCTGCTGTCCGGCCGGCCGGATGAACGCGACCGCCGCCTGGTGGTGAAAAACGCGCCGACCTTCGGCATGCTGAACCAGCCGCTGACCCTGACTTTGCGGGTGGAGGATAGTAGCATCCTGCCCGGCGAGATGGCCGAATTACGGTTCCGCCAGCAGGATGGGCCAAGCTTTTCGCAGAATGTGCCGGTGGGCCGCGATGTCACCATCCCGTTCAAGCTTGACCGCGCCGGCCGCAGCCTGATCGAGCTGGATGTGCCGCCGGTGCCGGGTGAATTGACGCCGCTCAACAACCGCGCCGCGCTATCGATCAACGGCATCCGTGATCGCCTGCGCGTGCTGCTGGTGACCGGCGAGGCCCATGCCGGCGAACGGGTGTGGCGCAACCTGCTGAAAGCCGATCCGAATGTTGATCTGGTGCATTTCACGATTTTGCGGCCGCCGGACAAGCAGGATGGCACGCCGATCCGCGAACTCTCGCTCATCGCCTTCCCGATCCGCGAGCTGTTTGAGATCAAGCTGAATGAATTTGACCTGGTGATCTTTGATCGCTATCGGCGGCGCGGCATCCTGCCCACGGCGTATTTTGAGAATATCGGCCGTTATGTCGAACGCGGCGGCGCGCTTTTGGAAGTGTCCGGCCCGGCCTATGCCACGCCGCTGTCGCTCTACCGCACGCCGCTTTCAGAGGTTTTCCCCGGCCGCCCGACCGGCCAGGTGCGCAACGAACCCTTTGTGCCGCGCCTCTCCGATATCGGCCGGCGCCATCCGGTCACCGCCAATCTCAGTGGTGCCGGCGAGCCGGGCGGCATGCCGAATTGGAGCCGCTGGTTCCGCGCCGTGATGGTGGAAGCCAAACGCGGCGAAACCCTGATGCAGACGCCGAATAACGAGCCGCTGCTGCTGCTCGACCGGGTGGAAAAAGGCCGCGTGGCGCAGGTTTATTCGGATCATATCTGGCTCTGGTCGCGCGGCTTCGAGGGCGGCGGGCCGCAGGCCGAATTGCTGCGCCGGCTGGCGCATTGGCTGATGAAGGAACCCGATCTGGAGGAAGAGGCCCTGCGCGCCGAAGCCCGCGATGGCCGCATCGAGGTGGAACGCCGCAGCCTGAAGCCGCGCAGCGAGCCGGTGACGGTGCAGCGCCCCGATGGCGTGGAGCAGCCGCTCCAGCTTGAGGAACGCGGCGATGGCCTGGCCACCGGGGCTGTGGGCGCCACCCTGCCCGGCATCTGGCGCATCCGCGACGGCCAGCGCGAAGCCCTCGCCACCGTGGGCGCGGTCAACCCGCGTGAATTCGCTGATGTGCGCGCCACGCCCGACAAGCTGCGGCCGATCAGCAGCGCATCCGGCGGCGGCGTGGTCTGGCAGCGCGACGGCATGCCGGATATCCGCCTGCTCGACAAAGGCCGCAACGGCAGCCTGCGCGAAGCCGCCGGGCGCAACTGGCTCGGCCTGATCCGGCAGCAGGATTACGTTGTCACCGGCCTGGTGCTGACCCCGCTCGCCCCTGCCCTGCTGATGCTGGCACTCGGCATCGCCGGCCTGATGCTGATGTGGCGCCGGGAGAGCCGGTAAGGCTTAGGTTCAGGCATCATGATCACACAAAATGCCGATGATCTGCTCTTCGCAAATCTGCTCCGTTTGATCGTCCGTCTCCTTCGTGGATCGGCCTCTACTCATTTCGGGGGGCGATCCAAGGGGCAAGGTCACCTCAAACGCCACCACCCGGTCCAGAACCTCCAGCAGATCGCCATGCACAGAAAGCCGCTTCATGTGATCCGATAACCCGAAAGCCCCAATTGCCGCATCATGCAATCCTCCCCACCGGCAAGTGAATCAGATCACGACACAATGCGCGATAGGTTTTTGGAGGTGACCAGCTTTCGACTCTGCAACCCGCGCAGCGTGAACCAGAGCGGGCGGAATAAGCCCACCGACAACAACCCATTGGCAACAAAGCTTGCCTTGGAAGCTGAAGTCCAACCTCTTTCTTGATCCACGAGAGTCATAATGCCTCCTATAGTCGCCGCTATTGCCCAACAAATGACGGCTGGAATAGCTCTGATAGAGGCCGTATCTGCTCCGGCAAAACATCACCACTGCATGTAAGACCCAAGAAAGTTGCCGCCCTAGTAGTGCCGACATACAGGAACTTGTCGTACAGGTCTGGCTCATCACTAATGAGTTTATCAACGTCGAGAAAGAAGACAGCCTCGAACTCCAGTCCTTTTATGTACCGAACGTCAAAGACACGCACGTCATTTTGCTCTCCAACGAACTTTCCTTCCCTTGAAGGAACCGCTCGGAGATTGAGCTCTTCGAGATATTCGTTCAAAGACTTCGCCACTTTTTCAGCGGCATCATCTGAAGATACGAGCACCGCAATCGGTGGAATACTGCCGACCGACTGCTCAATTTCCGCTATCCTTTCGGAGATCCAGCGGCAGGTTTCGTCAAGCCCTTTAAGATTCCGTCCCAGCACAGGAGGGCAAGCGTCATACAGCACCTTCTCCGCTGCACGATTCCGCTTTCGCGGCGCCCCCGTTATCTCGGCGATCCTCATCGCCAACTCATTTAGTTGCTTAGATTGTCGATACGGAATATCGATTTCCTCAATTCCAATCGAGGGAATCGCCTCTCGCAAGTTGCTCAGATCACGGATACCATATTCTGTCACACGTTGACGAACGTCGCCGCAGGCGAAGAATGACTTCGTAACGGAGCTGCATAGGTTCCACATTGTCGCCAATTGCAGAATGGAGAAGTCCGTCGCTTCATCGACCAGCACTTGGTTCCGCCGTACGTCAAGTACCGCAGCCGCAATGGGCTGCCGGGATATGTCGCCAATCGGTGCTCGCGGATCGGAGAGACTCTGGCTTACTGCCGTCACTGTGCTCAGTATTAAGAGATCAATCTCTACATCCGTTATATTTCTCTGGCTAGGCAGTCGACCCTCGTAGAACTTGCCTTCCGACGTCCTAATTCGTCGATACTCTCGATATCGCCTGGATAATGAGTCTACATAACGGCCATATGGGTTATGCAACCGACGAAGCGCAGTTATTAGCAATGCGAGGCTACCCACGGATGAGCTCTCCTCGTCGGACAGGCCTCGATCTCCAAGCCACTCTAAGGTACGGCCTGCTTTTGTTAGCTGGCTGACTTTCCTGCCTTTGGCTGCGGCTCTGCTATACGCTTGGACGGCCACAGAGTATGCTCTCAGCGCCTCTTCTCTACTGACCTGACCATCTGTGACTTCATCCAGTTCCTCTTCTGCATCCACATCTGCTTCTGCATCAAGATCCCCTTCTGATCCGATTTGTTTCGCTATCGTGCGCAATTCGTCTTGAAATTGCGGGATGAAGTCATTGTTGACGCGGATATGCCGCCCCAGCGCCCTGTCAACAATTTCATCTATCTTTTGCTGCGCGTCGTTTCGGAGTGCAGAAATGTCTTCCGATTTTTGAGAAAGGATTAAGAGATTACTCAGCAAGGTTACTCCCTTTGCCTTCCGAGTATTTAACACTCCTTGCGCCAGCTTCGTTGCCTGCGGACCGTGTTTCATGATCTCTTCGATAGAAGCATCAATCTCGTCAACCGACGCTTTTTCTAGCCATTGTATGAAGTCCAAAAACCAAGGCCACGGATTATTCGCGGTATCTTTCGTCAAGATTCCCAGCCCACCACGGCGAACGAAACCGCTCTTCTTGATATCCGTGCGCATCAAACGCAACTTATTCCTCGACACATCCCGCCTATAGTTGTCCCAGGTCTGGATGTGTTGATCTGTGGCTGGTACCGACTCCCGGGCAAATGCGTTCGTCAAATATTGCTTAAGTAAGTCAGTAGGGGTGAACATTATCCAACTTTGGACATGATCCATCGAGGCAGTCGTCTTAGCTCGTTCGACAAGCGACTTCTCTGCTGAGTTCAGGTACTCAAGGTTAACCTTCTGCTTCAGCCTTTTGATGAGCGTCGTTGTCTTGCCTGTACCCGGCGGACCGACAATCATGAGTTGGGTATTTAAAGGTAATCTGAATATCTTCCCTTGAAATTTGTCTAGGATTGGCTGGCTTCGCAGCTCCATGCTGTCCAGCATACGCCGCAACCTACCGTCGCTCTCGATTCTCTCATGCTCAGCTAGGCGCCGCTCCTCGGATAGTTTTTCTGTCTCGGCATCGTAAACGCTCGGCAGGAAGAAGCGGAGCGATCCGTATCTTCCATTCAAAGCGTCAATAGACTTGATATCTACCGGCTTGCTATCCCAACCATCTCCCTCTTTGATTGGCGCAAACCCGGCTTTACTTATAAGCGTGAACTCTGCCTCACCCTTCGGTAGAGCTACCTCGTCTGTGTCGCCGGGGTCCAACTCCGCTAGGCGCCCCATTGGAGACATATAATTTGTAAAGCCTACCTTATCATTTTCATTGAACGGAGGAGTGTAGGAGCACACATACAGCGCTCGCTCCTTTCCGCCTTCTTTTTTAACAACAATGCGGCTGTTAGCTGGCGCCTGTTTCAGCAACCTGTACGCATCACCGACTATTTTCTGATTCATCACCAGGCCAACCACCTCGAACGGATCGGCCATGGAGTTTCCGCGAATCAGGACTTTTGCTGCCTGCGGGTTCCCTTTTGATAGAATACTCTCAACAACATCTTCGACAGCAGCAAAAACGCTGAGCACTTCTTCGGCAAGAAACTTTATTTGTTGCAATTCACTTTTTTTCATATCCCCCCCAATCGGATTCCTTCAGCTACAGCTCGAAAGCTGCACGGCCCCCACACCCCATTAGCTATCTTTAATGCCTCGGTATGAAACTCTGTGAGCCTGCCCGATAAATAAGTCGGGTGTATCAATCGTTTGTGATTCAGTTGGTGTTGCGAAGTATCAACGGATTTAGAAACGCAATTCCGGATGCAGGCCGGCGCGTGATGCCAAGGTCAGCAGCATGTCCAGGCTAAAGTCTTCCACCTTGCCCTTGATAAGCCTGGACACTCGCGGCTGCGTGATACCGAGTTGTCGTGCCGCCTCGGCTTGTGTCCAACCCTGCTCCTTGAGCCGTTGCGCGGTACGGATCATCACTTCGGCGCGGAGCTTCATCACCTCGGCTTCGGCGGGGTCGAAGCCCAGATCGACAAATACATTGCCGCTGCCTTCGACGATACGGGTGTCATTCTCGATCATGTTCATTCTCCAATCAGCTTGTAGCGTTTAGCGGCTAATTCTATGTCGGCCTTTGCGGTCTTCTGCGTCTTCTTCTGGAAAGCATGCAGCACATAAACCGCATCAGCGAACTTGGCGACATAGATGACGCGAAACGCGCCGCTGGGGTCCCGATAGCGTATCTCAAACGCCCCTGCGCCTACTTCCTTCATGGGCTTAAAATCGCTTGGTTCGCCACCGTACTGAATCGTCATCAGCTCAATGCCCAGAGCGCGCCGCACCGTGGCCGACATCTTGCGGAGATCGTCTTGGCTGGAACCGATGAACTTGAGCGGCTTCATGGGGTAAATTATATCAATACTTGCATTTTATGCAAGTATTGATATAAGCGCGTTTCCTCCCGAGCACCTCCATCACCCCCCCTGAACTGAGCGCTGTTCTCGAAACGGCGGGCGCGGTGGCATGCATGCAGGCCCTAATGGCGCTCCTATTGCCGTTTTCCATCGGTTTCCGGGACTCTGGGCGCAGCTATGTCATGGCCTGTCGCGGCTCGTGGAAGATCACGCGGTGCATGGTGTAGGCTAGGTTGACCAGTCGCTTATCGACAGCCTCACTTTTCGCCCTCGCCGGCTTCCGCCTTGGGCGGCCGAGTGTCACGCAGATTGCGCAGCATCGCCTCGATCCGGTCAAGATCGGCAAAATGCACATCGGTCTGGTTATAGGGGATGCTGATATCGTTGCGCAGGCAGGCTTTGTAGATCGCCTTGCGGATATCGCCTTCCACGGTCATGCGGCGCTCCACATTGGCGATATGGCCGCGCATGACAAAATTCAGCGCGCTATCGCCGAAATTGCGAAACACCACATAGGGCGGCGGATAGGCGAGGATTTCCGGGTGCGACTTGACGCAATCGAGCAGCACCTGCTCGGCCTTATCCACATCCGAGCCATAGGCCAGGCCGATTTCGATGTCGACGCGGCCGAATTTGTCGCGATGGGTCCAGTTCATCACCGACGAGGCAATCAATTCCGAATTCGGGATGATCACCGAGGCGCGCGGGAAAGTTTCCAGTTCGGTGGAGCGCACATTGATGCGGCGGACATAACCTTCCTTGCCGCCCACCACCACCCAATCGCCCACCTTCACCGGCCGTTCGATCAGCAGGATCAGGCCGGAGACAAAGTTGTTGACGATATTCTGCAAGCCAAAACCGATGCCGACCGACAGCGCACCGGCGATGATTGCCAGATTGGAGAGATCGAGGCCGAGTGTGGCCACGGCCAGGATGCCGGCCACCACATAGCCGAGATAGGACACGCCGGTGACGATGGAATTGCGCACCCCCACATCAATCTGGGTCTGCCCTTCCAGCCGCATGTTCAAGCCGCTGCTGATGAAGCGGGTGAGCGCCACGGTGAGCGACAGGATGAAGATTGCCGCCATCACATCCAGCAGCGACAAGGTGACAGAGCCGATGGTGACGCCATAAATCAGTTGCAGGCCATAGGAGCCGAGCGTGGCGGTGCCCATGCCCCAGGCCAGCAGCAGCGCGGCGACCAGGCCGAGCAGCAAAGCCAGATCAATGAACAGCCCAGCCATGAAACGCCCGGTGGAGCCAAGCTGGCGCGCGGTTTCGCTGCCCGGCTTCTGGCCATCGCTCAGATCAAGCGGCGGCGGCGGCGGCGCCAGTTTCAGCGCATCGCGGCAGCCAAGTCGCACCAGCATGTAGGTATCCAGCGCCAGCAGCGACAGCAGCATGCCGCTGGTGAGGAAACGCCCAACGGTGAAATAGCCCAGCAGCAAGGCCAGCAAGGCCAGCACACAAACCCCGACCACGGCATACCAGACCACGCCAAGCCGGCGCAGATTGGATTGCAGCGGCCGCCACAGCGCCCGATCCGCCACGGCGAGGGCAAAGCTGGCGAAATACAAGGTGGTGAGGCCGATCACCAGATCGCGCCCGGCGGTGCCGGCATAGGGGCCGGAAAACAACCCGGCCAGCGGCGCGCCGAGCAAAGCCACCAGGGCAAAACCGCGCACCCGGCGCAACAGGCGATTTTTTTCCGGTTCCGGCAGCGGCAGCACAGCCCAGGCCGGATGGCGCCGCGCCAGCGCCGCGCTGGCCAGGCCGGTGCTGAGCAAGGCCAGGCTGAGGCCATAGCCCAGATTGGCCACCAGCACACCAAACGGCCCGGCATCGAGCCAGCCATTGGCATTCATCACGGCATAGGCCGCCCATAACGCCGCCACCGGCAAAGCGGCGCGGCGCAGCCATTCGATCAGGGCGGCCACATTACGCTGATCATCGGGCGGCGCGATCACATTGCCATGGATGCCGCGTTTGCGCCGCAGCCAGGCCACCATCGGCAAACCCAGCAGCAGCACAACGCCGCTGACCAGCACGCTCTGGATCAGCGTGGTGCGGCCGGGCAAAGCCTCTGGCGCCAAGCCCACCATCGCCTCCTGCCAGGCCATCGGCAGATCGGCCAGCGCATTATTCCAGAAATCCGGCACCAGCGGCGAGGTGCCGCGATAGGCCAGCCGGCGGGTGAATTGCTCGCGCGATTCAGCGCTCAGTTTTTCCTGCAACGCGGTCAGCCGCGCCAGCGCCAGTTCGGCCTGTTTCAGCGCATCCTGGGCGCGCTGCACGCGCTGGGTCAGCTGGCGCCGGGTTTCCGCCACCGCGGCACTTTCGCGCGGCTGACCCTCGGCCGGGGCCGGCCCCAGCGCATCCAGCAGGCTTTGCGCCGCGCTGGCTTCCTCGCGCTGCACCACGCGCTGCTTGGTGATGCCGTCGCGCTGGCTTTCCAGTGCCTTGCGCAGCCGGTCAAAATCCGAATCGTCCAGGCGCGGATCATTAAGCTGGCGTTCGATCCGATCCAGGTCGCGGGCCGGATCGTCTGGCGCCTGGGCCACAGCCGGGCCGGCAAGCTGAAAAACAACAAGCAGCAACAGTAATAACAAGCGCATCATAAACCTCGACGGTGCGGCTCAAGCCGATCAATAGTCGCCCCGGGGGGTGCAATCCACCCTGAATGCTGTCAAAATTGGGCGAAATCAAGACCACGCCCTATGTAACACGACATGACAGTGTCGGATACGCAGCCACCACACACTGAACAGCTAACCACGCACCAGCCGGCCGGGATCAAACCGGCGGGCATGGCCAGCCCGCGTTTTGGCCTGTCGCGCCGGCTGCTGGTGCTGACGCTGTTTTTTGTCATGCTGGCCGAAGTGATGCTCTACCTGCCTTCGGCGGCGCGGTTCCGGGTGTCGTATTTTGAAGCCAAGATCGAATTGGCCAGCCTGGCGGCCTTGTCGCTGGTGGCGGCGCCCGATGCCATGGTGAGCGAGGAACTGGAAGACGAATTGCTGCGCGGCGTGGATGCCAAGCTGGTGGCGATGCGGCGCAATTCCACCCGCGCGCTGATGCTGTCGGATCGCCAGGATTTGCCCATGCTGGGGCCGGCTTTTGACCTGGGCCACTGGATGTGGTGGGAAGCCATGGGCGATGCGCTGATGCTGCTGGCCGGCCAGGTTGATCCCTATTTGCGCGTGGTTGGCCCGGCGCCGCGTTATCCCGATACCGAGATCGAGGTGGTGTTGCCCTCGGCGCCGCTGGTGCAGGCAATGCGGGATTTTTCCGGCCGCATCCTGTGGGTGTCGCTGGCGATATCCGGTTTTGCCGCCATGCTGGTTTATTGCGCGCTGCAATGGCTGCTGGTGGCGCCGATGCAGCGGCTGACGCGCAGCATTGTCGGTTTCCGCGCCGCGCCCGAGGATGTGCGCCAGATCATCGAGCCTTCAACCCGGCAGGATGAACTGGGCCTGGCCGAGCGCGAATTACGCGCCATGCAGCAGGATCTGCGCCAGGCCCTGACCCAGCGCCAGCGCCTGGCCCAGCTTGGCATCGCGGTGAGCAAGATCAGCCATGATCTGCGCAACATGCTGGCCTCGGCGCAGCTGGTATCTGACCGCCTGGCTGAATCCGACGATCCGATTGTGCGCCAGGCCGCGCCGCGCCTGGTGGATAGCCTGGATCGCGCCATCGCGCTTTGCGCCCAGACTTTGCGCTATGGCAAGGCCGAGGAACGCCCGCCGCAGCCGGAAGCCCTGCCGCTGTATGATTTCTGCGAGGATATGGCCGCTGCGCTCGGCCTGCCGGAACAAACCGCACTAGCCTGGAAAAACCGCGTGCCGGGCGATCTGGTGCTGCGGGTGGACCCGGAGCAATTCTACCGCATCATGCTCAACCTGCTGCGCAATGCCTTGCAGGCGATGCCGCAGGGCGGCGAAATCCGCCTCAATGCCACGGTGCATGATGGCCGCGTGGCGCTTGAAATCGCCGATACCGGCAGCGGCCTGAGCGAGCCGGCCCGCGCCCATCTGTTCGAAGCGTTTCGCGGCGGCGCACGCCAGGGCGGCACCGGGCTGGGCCTGGCGATTGCGCGTGAACTGGTGCGTGGCCATGGCGGCGAGCTGGAACTGGCGCGCACCGGGCCGCTGGGCACCACTTTCCGCATCCTGCTGCCACATGACGGGCAGAATTAAGGGCCGGTTAACCTTGTCGCTTAACCTTCGATTCAGCGGCTTGGGCTAAGATGCCCGGCATGATGATCCAACGCCTCGCCCTTTTGCTGCTTCTGCCGCTGGCGCTTGCCGCCTGCGCCTCGCCGCTGCCGCCTGCCGGCACCACCGGCGCGCTGGGCCTGGGGGCTGAGGTTTTGGTGAAAAAGGTTGAGAAGCGCTACGATGTGGAATGCGGCTTTTTCAACTTCCTGGAAGCCGGCGAATTCTGCACCAGCAAATACAAACCCACCGACCGCGAAGAAGTGCATTGTTTCAAAACCCTGGGCGGCGTGGATTGTTACAGCGAACGCGACCCCTACATGCTGGCCGGCCGCTCATTGCCCACCGCGCCGCGTGAACTGGCCGATCCGCCGATGCCGATGCAGCCGCCGGAAAACCGCTGGAATGCCGTGGTGGATAGTTTCGAGACCAAGCGACAGCCGCAGCCATCCACCGCCAAGCCGATGGAAGTTTCGCCCTCGCTGCTGCCTCAGCAACCGCAACAGGCGCAGTAATCATCGCGTCACAAGCGAGTGATTAAGGGCTGGATTTGGCGCAGCCCATGCTATTTTCCCCGGTATGATCACTAGCCCGCCAGGCCAAGTGCAGGAATGGGTGTGGCATCTGCCGGTGCCGCCGGAAATCCTGTGGCCATTGCTCTCCGATACTGCCCGCTTCAACGAAGCCGCCGGCACACCGCGTTACACCGTGACGGAAAGCCCCAATACCGATGGTTCGGTGCGCCGGCTGGCCCAGGCGGAATACAAGGGCATCCGGGTTGCCTGGGATGAAGAACCCTATGAATGGCTTGCCGGGCAGTGGTTTCAGCAACACCGGCAATTCCGCAGTGGCCCGCTGCATTATCTGGCCGTGCGGTTTGTGCTGGCGCCGGAACAGGATGGCAGCCGGATCACCTATCGCCTGGCTGCCGCACCGCGCGGGCTGCTCGGGCAATTGCTGTTTCTCAGCGGCTTCATGCGCAAATCCGGCGTGGCTATCGAAGCCATGCTGCGCCAGGCGGCGGCCTTTGCCCAGCAAAGCCGGCCGCTGGTTTTTGACTACACACCGCCGCCCGCCCCGCCCGGCGCGGCGGAAAGATTGCGCAGCCTGACCCAGGCGCTGGCCAGCGGCGGCTATGGCCATGGCCTGGCGGAGAAGCTGGCGCAGGAAATCGAGACGGCGCAGGAAGTGGACCTGGTGCGGATACGGCCACGCCGGTTGGCCGCTGCCTGGCAGGCGCCTTTGCGCCATGTGCTGGAACTCTGCCTGGATGCCACCAAACGCGGCATGCTGAGCATGAGCTGGAACCTGCTCTGCCCACGCTGCGGCGGCGCCAAGAGCCAGGTTTCCACCCTGGCCGAACTGCCGCACCAGGCGCATTGCCCATCCTGCAACATTGTCTATGACGGCGATTTTGCCCGCAATGTGGAAATCGCCTTCCAGCCGGCGCCCAGCCTGCGGCCGCTGGCAATCGGCGAATTCTGCATGGGCGGGCCGCATGTTTCGCGCCATATCCTGGTGCAGCAAATCCTTGATCCCGGCGCAAGCCGCGAACTGGCCGCCGACCTGCCGCCCGGCGATTATCGCCTGCGCGCGCTGGAGCCGGGCGGCGAAGCCACCATCAGCCATGCCGGTGATAGCGGCTTCCCGGCCCTGCTGGCCTTGCCGGGGCCAAGCAATGGCAGTTTCACGATCACGCCCGGCCCGCCGGCACCAGCCGGCTGCCTGCGCCTGGAAAACCGCACAACCCGCCGGCTGGCCCTGGTGATCGAGGATCGCGGCTGGCGCAACGAAGCGGTGACGGCGCATGAAGTGACCACGTTGCAAGCCTTCCGCGACCTGCTGCCCAACCAGGTGCTGCGGCCCGGTGAAACCGTGGCGATTGAGCATGTGACCTTGCTGTTCACCGACCTGGAAGGCTCCACCGCGCTCTATGAACGCATCGGCGATGGCGCCGCCTATCGCATGGTGCGGCGGCATTTTGCCTTTCTGGCCGAGGAAGTGCGCGCCTGCGACGGCACATTGGTGAAAACCATCGGCGATGCGGTGATGGCAGCCTTTGCCGATCCGGCCCAGGCTTTGCGCGCCGCCATCGGCGTGCAGCGCGGCATCCATCGCTTCAACACCAAATTCCATGCCAAGACCGCACGCGAGGGCCGCCCGACACTGGAAGCCGTGACGCTGAAAATGGGCCTGCATGCCGGCCGCTGCATCGCGGTGAATCTCAACGACCGGCTGGATTATTTCGGCTCGGCGGTGAACCTGGCCGCCCGGCTGCAAGGCCGTTGCCGTGGTGGCGAGATTGTGCTGTCGCAAAGCCTGAGCCATGACCCGGCGGTGCGGCCGGTGCTGGATGGCATCAGCCAGAGCGAGGAAGTGGCCGAACTGAAAGGCTTTGACCAGCCGGTGCCATTCCTGCGGCTGCGGCCGTAAAAAAGTCAGTTCAGGCCGCACCAGACCGCCGCATCAGCCACCAGAGCGGCCTGCGGCAGGGCGGCGTTGCAATGTCGCCAATCCTCGCCCGGGGCAGCAAAATCCTGTCGGCGCACCACGGCGGCGGTGGCATCCGAGGCATCGCCCTGCCGCGCCGTGACCCGGGCCGCCAGCATTTCCGTCTCACCTTCCAGCCACAGGCCACGAAACGGCGCTGCCTGCTGCTGCGCCAACTGCGCGGCGGCCTGGCGCTCATTGGCCTGGCCAAACACCGCATCCAGGAGCACCGGGCTGCCGGCCGCCAGCACGGCCTGGGCGCGGGCCAGCATCTCGGCATAAACCCGGGCGCTGGCGGCGCGGGTGTAACTCTCGCTGGGCAGGCGTTCGGTGGGCGCCACGCCGCAGAGCTGCTTGCGGATCACGTCGCTGCGCAGCACCACGGCACCGCAGGGCGCATCGCAAAGCGGCGCCAGGGCGCGCGCCAGCGTGGTTTTGCCGGTGCCGGAACGGCCGCCGATGGCGATCAGGCGCCGGCTGCCGGGCCGCAAGCAGCGCCGCGCCAGGGCCAGATAGTGCCGGGCTGCGGCGGCCTCTGCCGGCTTGAGTGCTGCAACATGGCAGCGGATGGCGGCACGCAGCGACAGATAGAGCGGCAGCAAGGCCAGCGCCGCGTAATCCTGGCTAGATTCGAGATAGCGGTTGAGGGCGCGATTGGCCAGGTCGATGCGGTCACGCGCCAGCAGGTCCATCAGCAGGAAGGCGATGTCATAAGCCGTGTCGATCTCGGCCAGGGCGTCGTCAAATTCCAGGCAATCAAACAATACCGGCCGGCCAGCCAGCAGGCAGATATTACGCAGATGCAGATCGCCATGGCAGCGCCGCACAAAGCCGCCGGCCTGGCGCTGCGCCAGCAGCGGCGCCGCAGCCGCGATGGCGGCATCGGTTTCATCCAGCAAGGCTGCCACCGCACTGGCGGATAGCTCACTGGCGGCAGGCAAGGCGGCGAAACTCTGCCGGTTCATTGCCGCCACAGCCTCTATACCGGCCAGGGCGTCCTTGGCGACAGGCGCGGCGCCGGCATGAAATTCCGCCACCGCCTCGGCCACGGCGTCGATCAGTTCCGGGGTCAGGCGGCCGAGCGCCAATTGCCGATCCAGCGTGGCATCGACATCGAAGCGGCGCATCTGCACCAGCCATTCCACCGCCTGAGCGATGCTGCCGGGCTGCGCGCTGGCTTCGATCGGCGCCAGATAGAGCCGGCTATCCTCGGCCCGCAGCACGGCGCGCAGGCCGAGATACAGCTCGGGCGCGGTGCGCTGGTTGAGTACCACCTCGCGCAACGCCGCCGCATGGCGCTGCGCCAGGCTGGAGAAATCCAGATAAGGCAGCGTCACCGCCAGTTTCAGCTTGTAGGCAAACGCGCCGGCCAGATAGATGCGCGAGATATGCGTCTCCACCTGGGCATCACAGGGCGGATCAACAAACAGGCTGTCCAGATCGGGCGGATTGGGGTCGCGCATGGTCATGGGGCCACTCTACCCCACAACCATGACACGGCCTTGACCTGGCTCAAAAGACACCGGCCGTGCGTTACGGCATCGGCGGGCGCCGCCCGGTGAGCAGGCTGTAAACCAGCGAGATCAGGAACAGCACCAGGAAGATGAAGAACAGGATTTTGGCAATGCCGCCCGCCGTGGCGGCCAAGCCGCCAAAACCGAACAGGCCGGCGACCAGCGCCAGAATGAAAAACACCACAGCCCAATACAACATGGCTCGTCTCCTTTGCCGGATTTCAGATCGGATAACGCAGCCATGAGGCACCGAGATTGCGGCACCGATAGGGGCATTCCAGGGCAAATCAGCCTTATTACTTAAACCGGGGCAAAACGCGCGGGGCGTGTTGGGCCGATTATGCAGGCCGGTATTGCTGGTTATGTTTGGTTGCAGAGAGAAACTACGGCTTTGGCTAATTAATCAGTTTCCAGAATCGCTAAAAGCGCGACCACTCCAGCCACCGAAAGAATGAGCTTGTTTGAAGTGAGTAGAGCCTGCAAGGAAGCGCTGGAGAAACTGGTCAAAGCCAACAAGACCAGCGGGAACAGGCTGACACCGTTGGCAAACAGGATGCCTGCATCCTTGGAGACCAGTTTGGATAATTTTCCGCGTCGGTGAGCCACAAACACATATGCTGCGGAGATTAGGAGCGAGCAAATGTCGACCCAATTGCCGTCAATAAAATTCAGCACCTAAATGTCTCAGATAAAGTGGGTCATCTTGCCAAAAATGGCAAAAGCCCCGCCCGCCAACGCGCCCAAAACGCGGTAATCAAAATGCTGATTATCCACCCAGCCAGTAGCTGCACCAACGATTACAGCACCCAAAAGCGCAAACGATGCGATCAGGCGCAAAGAGCGAATGATCTGGGTATTCGTCATGCTTAGCTCCCAACAGCGATCAACCGCCGCCCTTTCTTGTTTATATTCTCCATATAAACTCAACCAATAGCAGTGAGGCAATGCTTTTGATAGTATGATTCTATCACCTCAATATCTGCGTCTAAAAGAGCAAATATCAACCCACAACGCATACCCACAACACATAGTGTGTCGATATGCAAAAGGGCATATCTTGCATACCCCCCTACCGCCGCACCGCCACCATCAGGTAATTCACCCCGGTATCGCGGGTGATTGACCATTTTTCGCTTAAGGGGTCGTAGCTGGCGCCGGCCACGGCGGAGACATTGAGGCCGGCATCGCGCATCAGCTTGGCGAGCTCATGCGGTTTTAGGAATTTCTTCCAGTCATGCGTGCCTTTCGGCAGCCAGCGCAGGATGTATTCGGCGCCGACAATCGCCAGGGCATAGGCTTTGGGCGTGCGGTTGAGGGTGGCGCCGATGAGAATCCCGCCGGGCTTGAGCATTTGGCCGAGGCAGCGGAAAAAGCCGGCCGGATCGGCGACATGCTCCACCACTTCGAGCGCCAGGATGACATCAAATTGCGCCCCCGAGGCGGCCAGGGCTTCGGCAGAGGTGCAGCGGTAATCAATGGCCAGGCCGGATTCGGCGGCATGGTGGCGGGCGACGCCGATATTCTTTTCCGACGCATCAACCCCGACCACGGCGGCGCCAAGTCGCGCCATCGGTTCGGCCACCAGGCCGCCGCCACAGCCGATATCGAGCAGGCTGAGGCCGGCAAGCGGGCCTGCCGCCAGCGGGTCGCGGCGATAATGCGCGGCCACCGCATCGCGGATATAGCCGAGCCGCACCGGATTGAACCGATGCAATGGCCGGAAGCTGCCGGCGGGGTTCCACCACTCGGCTGAAAGGGCGGAAAACCGGGCGATTTCCTCGGGGTCTATACTCGCGGCCTGGATGCTCATGCTGGGCAACTTTATCTCGCCTCTCGGCTTGCTTTAACGGACGGCGCAAGCGTATTAATACGCGCCTTTTTCCGCCCGTCACCCGCTATGGGCACTCGCTTCGGGCGATAGCCCTGATGAGGGGCCCCTGGCGAGAGGGACGGAACCGGGCCAGTCTATAACGGAACAGCATACGGGATCGAGCCGCATGGCGCGCTTGGTAATGAAATTCGGCGGCACCTCGGTCGGCTCGGTGGAGCGGATCAAGAATGTGGCGCAAAAGGTGAAGCGCGAGGTTGAGGCCGGCCATCAGGTGGCGGTGGTGGTCTCTGCCATGTCGGGCGAAACCAACAAGCTGGTGGATCTGTGCAAGCAGATCGACCCGGTGCATGACCAGCGTGAATATGACGTGGTGGTGGCATCGGGTGAACAGGTCACCACCGGCCTGCTCAGCATCGCCTTGCAGGCGGTGGGGGTGAAGGCGCGGTCATGGCAGGGCTGGCAGATCCCGATCCGCACCGACGGCATGCATGGCCGGGCGCGCATTGAGGGCATCGATGCCGAGGCGTTGCTGAAGGCGATGAGCGACGGCACCGTGGCGGTGGTGGCCGGTTTCCAGGGTGTTGGCCCGGAAAGCCGCGTCGCCACTTTGGGCCGCGGCGGTTCGGATACCTCGGCGGTGGCCTTGGCCGCAGCCCTGGGCGCCGAAC
>DLGP01000098.1:36457-36679 GCA_002482765.1 Alphaproteobacteria bacterium UBA7691 | reverse complement strand
ACCGCTTGCCAGCACGGTTTGCAGCGCCAGTTCGCCTTGCGGCCGTTCATGTTCGTTCACCCGGCCCACCATCGGGATTGCCAGGGTGACCACGCTGGCGGCGGTGGCCGGCATTGTCTGCGGCGCGCCGGTATTCTGGCCCGACACCTTTTCGGCGCGCTGGATCGACAGCGAGCGGCAGTAATACAGACTCTTGACGCCCTTCTTCCAGGCCTGGAAGTG
>DLGP01000098.1:0-36405 GCA_002482765.1 Alphaproteobacteria bacterium UBA7691 | reverse complement strand
GATATAGGGCGTGCGGTCGGCGGCGAGGTCGATCAGCCAGCGCTGATCCAGCTCAAACGCGGTCTTGTACACGGCTTTCTCATCTTCCGAGAGGAAGTCGAGATGCTGCACCGAGCCGTCATTGACGGTGATCGACGACCAGGTTTCCTCGTTGTTGCGGCCATAGGTTTCCAGCACCTTTTCCAGATGCGGGCTGCGCACGCTGAACGAACCGGACAGGGTCTTGTGCGTGAAGGCATTGGCCACATTCGGCTCGATGCCCGGGCTGGCGCCGCCGGCGATGATCGAGATCGAGGCGGTGGGGGCGATGGCGATCTTGTGCGAGAAGCGCTCCATGATGCCATATTCCTTGGCATCCTCGCAGGGGCCGCGCTCTTCCGCCAGCTTGCGCGAGGCAGCGTCGGCCTGCTCCTTCACATGCTTGAAGATGGTGCGGTTCCACACCTTGGCCATCACACTTTCCCACGGCACGCCATTGGCTTGCAGGAAGGAATGGAAGCCCATCACGCCCAGGCCCACCGAGCGTTCGCGCATCGCCGCATAGCGGGCGCGCTCCATGCTGTCGGGCGCGGTGCGGATGAAGTCGCTCAGCACGTTGTCGAGGAAGCGCAGGCAATCCTCGATCAGATGCGGATCGTCCTTCCAATCGTGGAAATATTCCAGATTGAGCGACGACAGGCAGCAGACCGCCGTGCGCTGCTTGCCGTGATGGTCGATGCCGGTGGGCAGCGTGATCTCGCTGCACAGGTTCGAGGTTTTGACCCGCAGGCCGGCCAGCTTGTGATGCTCGGGCAGGGCGCGGTTCACATGGTCGATATTGACGATATAGGGCTCGCCGGTCTCGATGCGGGCGGTGAGGATACGCACCCAGAGCGCACGCGCCGACACGGTTTTCTGCACCGTGCGGTCATGCGGGCTGCGCAATTCCCAGATATCGTCCTTCTCCACGGCGCGCATGAAGGCATCCGAGATCAGCAGGCCGTTATGCAGGTTGAGCGCCTTGCGGTTCGGGTCGCCGCCGGTCGGGCGGCGGATTTCGATGAATTCCTCGATCTCCGGGTGATCCACCGGCAGATAGACCGCCGCCGAGCCACGGCGCAGCGAACCCTGGCTGATCGCCAGGGTGAGGCTGTCCATCACGCGGATGAACGGGATGATGCCCGAGGTCTTGCCATTCTGCCCGACCTTCTCGCCGATCGAGCGCAGGTTGCCCCAATAGCTGCCGATGCCGCCGCCGCGCGCCGCCAGCCAGACATTCTCGTTCCACAGCCCGACAATGCCATCCAGGCTGTCGGACGCTTCGTTGAGGAAGCAGGAAATCGGCAGGCCGCGGTTGGTGCCGCCATTCGACAGCACCGGGGTGGCCGGCATGAACCAGAGCTTGGAAATGTAATCATACATGCGCTGGCCATGCGCCGTGTCGTCGGCATAATGGCTGGCCACGCGGGCAAAGAGGTCCTGGTAGCTTTCGCCGGGCAGCAGGTAGCGGTCGTCGAGCGTCGCCTTGCCGAAATCGGTCAGCAGGCGGTCGCGCTGGCGGTCCATCTCGATGCGAATGCCACGTTCAGTTTGCAGCGTGTTCAGCACGGCTGGTATCCCTTCAAAGTCCTGCGGGGTCCGATGCAGAATCGGTCTCCCCGCACAGAATGCGATTGCAACGTCTGCTGGTCTGGCCAGCACTAAATCTTGTCTTTCGCTCGTCGGTCTATGCGCGGTTGCCGCGCTCACCAGAACGTCCGAAAAGCCGGTTTCTCCGCTGCTTTTGGACTGTCGCGGCGCCCCCACTCGGCATAACCCCGACGAACACTAGATATGGTAGCCACTCTTAACAGACCGTCAACAGGATGTGGACTTAATCCTGTAAAAAATCCCTCTTGACGATCCAGCCAATGCGTGGGCAAGCCCATTTTACTGCGTGTCGCAGCATTCATGGCAGTGTAAAATAATCTCGCTGTGGAAGCTGGGGATAACCTCAACATCTATGAAAATGCACCGCACAGGCGAGCAGGCCCGCCAATTGCGCCCGTCGAACGATCAGAGTTTTATCCACAGGAGCAAATCAGGTTTGAGTTGCGGCTGAATCGACGCCCCGGCGGCGGGCGCGCAAACCCGGCATTAACCATTACGGCCTAGGCTGGAAGGTGGCTAAGACTGTGTATTGTGTTGCACAGCCTGGAATTGCTGCTTCAATGCAGCAACGGGCTTGGGCGGGAGAGATTGGCATGCTGATCAAACATCCACGGGCGGATATGGCTGTGGCAGCGCAAAAGGCTGCCGCTGCGGCCGAGGCGGCGCAAGGCCGCGCCGAGCAGGAAGCGGTGGAGCTGATCGGGATGCCCCGGCTGGAGCGCCAGCGCCGCCTGCTGGTGCTGATCGGCGCCGGGCTCAGCCTGTTCTGGCTCGGGCTCTGCGCCAGCTATATCCAGGTATCGATTGGCTGGGCCAATCTGTGGCAGGCGCTGCCGCATGAGATTGGCGCTTTTGCCGCCGGCGTGGCCGCGCCGCTGGCTTTCCTGTGGCTGGTGCTGATGACGCTCTGGCGTGGCAGCAATGTGAAGCGCCACGCTGCCGCCCTGCACCAGATATTGCTGGACCTGACCTATCCCACGCCCGAGGCCGAGCGCCGGGTGTCGGCTTTGGCCAATGCCTTGCGGCGCCAGGCGCGCGAGATGGAAGAGGCGGCGCAGAGCGCCACCGAGAAAGTGACGTTGCTGGGCCAGAGCATGGCCGGCCAGCAGGAGGCTTTGCTGGGCACGGCGCGCGGCATCGGCAGCGCCGTGGCCGAGCAGACCAGTGAATTGAACCGCACCCTGGGCAATTCAACGCGCCAGTTGATCGCCATGGCCGAGCAGGTCAACCGCGACCTCGATGGCACCGTGAAGGGCCTGGCCGGCCGTTTTGAGGAACAATCCGGCGTGTTGCTGCAAGCCGCCGAGCAGGTTGGCCGCGAGATGGAGAGCAAGGTTTCCGGCATCGGCATGACCGTGACCACACAATCCCAGGCCTTGCTACAGGCCGCCGATGTGATCCTGCGCGAAGTGGAAACCGCGCGCAGCATCTTCCAGAGCAAGGCATCGGAAATCACCCGCATCACCTCGGCGATCCAGTATCAGAATGACCGGGTGGAGGAATTGTCGCGCAAACATGGCGACCTGCTGGATCAGGCGGTGCAGCGCGCCGCCGAAGTGGCGCAGGGCATCGCAGCACAGCTTGAATTGAAGATCACGGCGTTGGAGCAGGCGGTCAGCCGGGCCAACGAACAGGCCAGCCAGATCGCCACCGGCTTTGCCGATTCGGCGCATACGCTGACCTCGGCGGCCGAATTGACGGTGGCCCGCGCCCATGCTGCCGGTGAAAGTTTTGGCCGCGAAACCAATGCTTTCCAGTCGGCAACCAAATACGCCATCGAAACCGCGGAAGCTGCCGGCATTGTGATACGCGAGCGTATGCGCGAGGTGGAACAGACCACCAGCACCACCATCATCAAGCTGCGCGATGTGGGCGAGGCGGTACGTTCCGAGGTTGGCATGCTGGACGATCAGGGCGGCCGCATCGCCGACCGCCTGCGCAATGCCAGCGACGACATGCGCAGCCGCACCCTGGCGCTGGAAGCCGCCAGTGCCAGTGCCGGCCGCCAGGCCGAGAATTTTGCCGAAGCCGCCGCCCAGGCCGAGCAGCGCCTGCGCCTGACCGGCGATCTGGTGCGGCACCAGACCGAGCAATTGAGCCAGGCTGCCGAACTGGCTGATCAGCGCCTGGCCGGTGCCGGCGACAGCATGCGCCGTGAAGGTGCCAGCCTGAGCCAGAGCATGCAGCAACTGGCCGACAAGGCGCAGCAGATTGGCGATACCATGAAGCTGCGCGCCCAGGCGCTGGATGGCGCCGCCAGCGCGGTGCTGAACAAATCCGGCCAGGCCGACGATATGTTGCGCCAGCGGGTTGAAAGCCTGGTGCAGGCAGGCCGCGAGGCGATGGCAATGGCCGCCAGCGTGCATCAAACCATGTCGGAAGCCAATCACCTGCTGGCCCAGGCCACGCAGCGCAGCCATGAACAGGTGGGCGAGGCCGGCAGTCTGCTGCGGCACCAGGCCGAGGCGCTGGAAGCCACCGTGGGCAGCATCACCAAACGGCTGGCCGATACCGGCACCGAAGTGCGCGAACAGGTGGATGGCCTCGACCGGGCCACGCAGCGCACCTCGCAGCGGCTGCGCGATGCCGGCGAGAGCGCCGGCCAGGATGCGCTGCAATTGCAAACCGCCGCCGAACGCGCCGTGCAGCGTCTGCATCAGGTGTCGGAAGTGGCCCAGACGCAGGCCCAGGCGCTGTCCACCAGCGCCGAACGCGCTGCCATGGAAGCCCAGCTTGCCGGTTCCACTGCGCAGGCCCGCGCCAAGGACTTGTCCGAATTGGCGGTGCAGGTGGCCGAGGCGATGGCCAGTCTGGCGCAGCGTGCCGATATGCAGAGCGCCGCTTTGGTCAGCATGAGCGACAAGGCCAAGCAGGAGGCCGAAGCGTTGTCGAGCACTGCCGACCGCGCCAAGCAGAATATCGATCTGGCTGGCGAGACCGCCAAGGCACGCAGCGAGGAATTGTCGGATGCGGCGCGCAATGTGGTGGGCCGCACGCTTGATCTGCGCGACACCATCCACGATCAGGCCGGTGCGCTCACCGATCTGGCGCGAGAGCTTAACCGCCAGGCCGAAACCATCCGCGAGAATTTCCGTGGCCGCGTGCAGGAACTGGCCGAGGCTTCGGATACCGCTGCCGCCAAGACGGTTCATATCGGCGAAAGCCTGCGGCGCCAGGCGCAGGAAGTGGCCAAGGTTTCCGACGAGGCCGTGGCCCGTGTTGCCCAGGTTGGCGCCACCTTCGATGCCCGGGCGCGCGAGATCAACCTGGCTGTGGGCGATGCCTCGGCCAGTATCGAGGATGCGTCCGAGACACTGCGCAGCCGCACCCGCGAATTGGCCAATATCGTCGAAGACGCGATGAAGCAGACCGACCGCATGAGCGACGGTTTCCGCCGCCATGCCGACGAGGTTGATCTGCGCGCCGGCCGCACTTCGGAAAAGGTCGCCGAGATCAACGAGCGGCTTGGCCGTACCGCCACCGAATTCTCGGCCCTGACCGACCGCGCCAGTGCGCGCGCCGCCGAGACGTCGGAAATCCTCGCCCGCCGGGCGCAGGAATTGTCATCCGCCGCCGCCAAGGCAGCCAGCGAAGCGGCCAATGCCGAAGCCAGCCTGAAAGCCGATGCGATTGCCCTGGCCGATGCGGCCCGCACCGCCAGCGTGGAAGCGGAATCACTGCGCAAGGCCACGGCGGCGTTCCGTGGCGAGCAGTTCCTCAAGACCGCCGCTTTCATCACCGGGCATCTCAATTCGCTTGCCATCGACATCACGCGGCTGCTCAACCGCGACCTGTCGGAAGATTTGTGGCGCCGCTATTACAAGGGCGAACGTGGCCTGTTCACGCGCAAGCTGATCGACCAGCGCGACCTCGACAAGATCAAGGCGAAATACGAGGGCGAGAACGAATTCCGCGATTATATCGATCGGTACCTGGCGGAATTTGAGCGCGTGCTGGCCGGCGCCAAGGGGGTTGAGCATGAGGAATTGCTCACCTCGGCCTTTGTCACCGCCGATATCGGCAAAGTCTATCTGCTGCTGCGCGAAGCGGTCGGCAAAATCCGCCATAATTGAGGCCGCATGCCACTGACCGACTGGATCGGGCGCCAGGAAAGCGCCACTGACATCCTGCGTGCCGAGCCGGTGCGCGCCCTGGCTGCGGCGCTGGATTTGCCGCAGGACCCGTATCGCGCCGGTGCCGCCTTGCCGCCCTTACGCCACTGGCTCAGCTTCTGGGCCATCGCGCCGCGCAGCGGCCTGGGCCGAGACGGCCATCCCCGGCTCGGTGGTTTCCTGCCCGATGTCGGCGCCCATTGGGGCCGCCCGGCGCGCCGCATGTGGGCCGGCAGCCGGGTGGAATTCCATGCCGCGTTGGCGCTGGATGCGCCGGCCAGCCGCGTCGCCACCATCGAGGCGGTGAGCGAGAAACATGGCCGCAGCGGCGGGCTGGTCTTTGTCACCGTGCGGCAGGAAATCAGCGATGTGACCGGCCGGCTCTGCATCACGGATCGGCATGACATCGTGTATCGCGAGGATGGCAGCAGCCAGACCCAGCCTGAGCCGGCGCCGGTCGACCACTCTGCTGAACTGGCATTCAACGCCGATCCCACCCTGCTATTCCGCTATTCGGCGCTCACCTTCAACGGCCACCGCATTCATTACGACCGCGATTATGCCCGCACCGTGGAGGGGTATGCCGGCCTGGTGGTGCATGGCCCGCTACTGGCCACCTTGCTGGTCGATTTTGCCGTTGCGCAGCAGCCGCAGAAACGCTTGGCGCAATTCAGCTTCCGCGGTCGCCGCCCGGTGATTGATGGCCAGCCCTTCCGGCTGCGCGCCAAGGCTATGCCGGATCGGAATGATACGCTGGCGCTGTGGATCATGGATGCCGAAGGCATGCTGGCGATGACCGCCGAGGCGGTGTTCGCATGAATGCCGCTACGGCCGAACCGATGCTGCCTGCCGGCTTCGAGCCGCTGGTGATCCGCAGCGGCTTTGTTGGCCTGATCGGGCCGTTTTACATCCGACGCCCGGGTGAGGGCGCCGGCGATGACGTGGCCTATGGTTTCCGCACCGGCGCCGCGCATGGCAATGTGAATGGCGTGCTGCATGGCGGCTCGATTTTCGCTTTCGCTGACACGATTGCCGGGCAATACATCATCGCCCGGCTTGGCCGGGTTTGCGCCACCATCTCGATGACCTCGAATTTCATGGCCTCGGGCCAGCCCGGCGCCTGGCTCGAAGCCCGGCCGCGCCTGGTCAAGGCAACCCGCTCGCTCTGTTATGTCACGGTAGACATCACCGCCGATGACGTGCCGGTTTATGGCGCCAATGCCGTGTTCAAGCTGTTCGGCCCGGTCGCCGGCCAGCCAGCGGAAGGTGGGGTTTAGTCATCGGGAGTTATAAAGCATATTACTTGATCAATGTAGAAACTTAAGCAATAATGTATCTACTTTATAAAAAACAGGATGCACATCATGAAGCTGTCAAAGTTTCAGCCACCCAAGGAAAAAATTTCCCAGATTGCCAAATGGGGCAATAGTGCATCCGTGCGCCTTCCCGCCGAAATAATGGAAGCCGCTGGATACAAGATCGGAGATGAAGTCTCTATTTCTGTCGAAGGTGATAAAATCCTCATCGGCCCGGCTTTTTCGGAGCCGTTGGCGTTTGACATCGAGGCGGCCTACAAGGCGCTTGAGACGATCCAGCCGGCCGATATGCCAGAAATTGTCAGCAGCGGCCGGCCACGCGGGCAAGAGGTTTGGTAATGGCCCTGCACCTGGTGCGTGGCAATTACATTCCTGACCGTGATCATCTGGTATGGATGGATTTTGATCCCGGCCTGGGACATGAACAGCTAGGCCGGCGGCCTGCCTTGGTGCTGACCAAGGAAGTTTACAACAAGACCGGCTTGCTGGTCTGTGTGCCAATCACCACCAATCCGCGCCCAAAATGGCCTTTCATGGTGCCGGTCGCAGTCACGTCCGATAAAAGCAGCTTTGCGATTGCCGATCAGGTCAAATGCGTGGATTGGCGCGAGCGCAATATAGAATTTATCCGCCGCGCAGAGCGACATGAAGCCGGCAGGGTGCGCGGCTTGTTACTGACTTTGCTCTAACCCAGCGCCAGCCGCATCAGCGCCACGGCGGCAACGCCGGCGGCGGCGCCCAGCATGTCATGCCCGCTGAAGCGCATGGTGAGATAGGCGGCGGCGAAGCCGGCCCATTCCGCCGGGCCGGCATTCAGCGCCACCGGGGCCAGGATGGCGCCCATGATCGCCATCGGGATCGATTGCAGCCAGGCTTCCACCCAGGGGCCGGGCTTGACGAAGCGCATCATCCAGAAGCCGCTGGCACGGCAGAAATACGACATCGCCGCCATCGCCAGGATGGCCATCAGGGCGTCGTGGGAGATCAGTTCGGCCATGGTTATGCCGCTGCCTGCCGGGCGCGGTGGCGTTTCCAGAACGCGCCGAAGATGCTGCCGGCCAAGGCGCCCACCACGATATACCATTGCCCGGGCAGCAGCTCGGCGGCCAGGATGGCGCTGCCGCCGCCCACCAGGAACGGCCAGGCATCGTCGCGGCCACGCCACATCGCCACCGCCATCGCGGTGCAGAAGGCGGTGAGCAGGAAATCCAGCCCGAGCGATTTGGGCGAGCCGACCAGGTTGCCGAGCAGGTAGCCCAGCAATGTGCCGCCGCACCAGACCAGATATTGCGTGGCGCCGCTGCCAAACAGGAAGCCGCCTTGCAGCTTGCCCTCGGCATGCATGCGCATCGCCATGATCCAGTTGCCATCGCCCAGCATGAACAGGCTGAGATAGGCCTGGCCCGCCGGCATGCTGCCCAGCACCGGGCGCAGCGAGGCGCTCATCAGCACATAACGCGCATTCATGGCAAACACCGTGGCCAGCATGGCCAGGATCGGGAAGGGCGATTGCCAGAGCTGCAACGCCACCACTTGGCCCGAGCCGGTGAAGATCAGCGCGCTCATCAGGAAAGCGGCGGCAAGCCCGGTCTCCGCCGTGCGCGCCAGCACGCCGAAGCCGACGCCATAAGCGAACACTCCCGGCACCAGCGCCCAGGAGATGCGGGCACCGTCCAGCGCGCCGCGCCAGGTCAGGGTGAGGGGGGCTTGTGACATTTGCAGAGCGCTATACCGGTTAAACCGGCTTGTCCACCCAGAAGCGGAAGCAATTGGCAAACAGATCGGGGTTCTGGCGTTCGAATTCGGCCCAATGCGCCAGGTTCACCGCTTGTGGGTCATCAGGATAGGCGGCGCAATAGCTGCGCAAATGGGCTGATTCGCTGAGTTCAAAACCAAGGAAGCGCAGGCCGGCATTGGCTACCAGCGGCCCAAGCTGCTCCGGGAAATAGCGGTGTTCCTGGCGGTGGAATACCAAGTCGCGGAAATCCGGCAGGCTGAGAAAGGCGCTGGAGCGGCGCAGGCGTGCTTCCAGCGCCGCATCCAGGCGCGGCAGGTCGGCGCGGAAGCGGCGGATATCGTCCGGGGTATCGCGATAACCATGTTCGGCAATCAGGTGGCGCGCCGCCACCACGTCACGCCGGCCCACTTCGCTGTAAAGCCCCAGCATCATGTAGCCGCCCGGCTTGAGCAGTTGCGCCAGTTGCGCCAGGCCGGCGGCAGGATCGCGCAGATGATGCAGCACGCCAAAGCTTTCGATCAGATCAAAACGCTGCGGCAGGGCGCCCACTTGCAGGATATCGGCCTGGGCAAAGGTGATGTTGTTGAAGCCCAATTCCTCGGCCTGGCGCTTGCCATAGGCCAGGCTGGCGCGGCTGAGATCCAGCGCCAGCACCTGGGCATCGCGGTAATTGGTGGCGGCCAGGATGGCATGCAGCCCGGTGCCGCAGCCGGCCACCAGCACTTGCGGCGCGGCCACGGTAATATCCGGCAGGCGCTGGCGCGGCAGCGACGAGCGCACCACCTGGCCCATCGTGGCATCGGCGCCCAGAAGCGGCTGGCTCCAGCGCGGAAACGGGCTTTCCTCATACATCTCGCGCACATGCCGGCTGGTGGCATCCTCAATCGGCGTCAGCGCCGGCAAAGCTGCGGCAATCGCCTGTTCGCGCAAGGGCTCGTCCAACTGGCGGCGGCGCAGGTCGCGCAAGGCGGCCGGCCAGCGCAAGGCGGCCAGGGCGGCGGCATCCGCGCGGCGATAGAGCGGCCGATAGCAGGCATAAATCGCCAGATGCCCGGGCGGCGGCAGGCTGCCGGCGGCGATGGCGGCGGCGATTTGCTGGTCCAGCAGCGCCAGCCTTTCGCGTTCCTCGGCGGTTTCCGGGTCCAGGTAATCGGCGTGGAAATTGCGCTGTGCCAGCGCTTCCAGCCATATTTCATGCGTCTCCAGCGCCAGCGGTTTGCCGATCACCAGCCAAAGCGCGCCACGGCGCAACGCTGTGAAGATCGATTCCAGCACCGCCAGGCCCACAATGCCATGGCGCAGCCAGGCCAGCAGGGTGCGGTTCTCGCCCAAAGCCGGGAAGGCGGGAGAAAACATGAAAGCCGCCAGCTTTTCCGGCGGTACCTCGGCGGCTTTTTTCAGCGTGCGGATGCCGATATCAAAGCGCAGCGCGTTTTCCACCACGCCGGCCAGATCGCGCGGGCTGATGCCGGGCGCGCCGAGCAATGGCAGTACACGCTCCAGCAACGCGGGATCAGGCTGCTTCAGCTTGTAGCGTCGCAGCGCGCGGGCATAGATCAGGCGGATACGCTGGTCGTCCGGGCGCAAATCCAGCGCCTTGCCCAAGGCTGCCATGGTGGCGGTGATGTCACCGCGCTCCATCTCGACATAGCCCAGCGTGAACAGCAATTCCGGGTTTTCGGCCTCATAGGTCAGGCCCTGATACAAAACGGCGCGGGCCGATTCCGCATCCTGTTCGGCCATGAACACCTTGGCCAGCAGGGCATAGGTATCGACATGGGCGGGGTTGAGGCCCAAAGCTGCGCCGCAACTGGCCTTGGCGCCGGCCACATCGCCGCGCCCAAGCTGCGCCTGGGCCAGTGTGAGATGGTAATTCTCAAAATGGAAATCCAGCGTTATGGCCTGTTGCGCCAGGTCTTCGGCGCGGGTCAGGTCGCCACGATGCAGCGCGATATAGGCCAGCATATGCACGGCATCGGCCATCGCCGGCGCTTGTTGCAGGATGGCCTGGGTCAGCCGCTCGGCTTCGTCGAAACGCTGCGCATTGGCGGCTTTCAGCGCGGCGCGCAACAGGGGCAGCAGATGGGCCTGGGCGGCAATGGCATCGGGGCTGGGCAGCGGCATATCCACACTTTACTGGTTATGCCGCAGAATATCCCGCATTGCCGGTAAACAAAACGCAAAGCCCGGCCTGGATTGGCTCCAGGCCGGGCTGCATAAACAGGCCGCGTTACTTTGCCGGCAGATCAAACAGCAGGATTTCCGAGCCTTCTTCGGCCAGGATTTCCGCAGCTTCCACCTTGAACACCGCCATGCCGTCGCGGGTGCCAAGCGTGGTGCCGTTCACCGTGGCGGTGCCATCGGCCACCACCACATAGGCGATGCGGCCTTCCGGCAGCGCATGCACCACCTTGTCGCCCGTGGCCAGCAGGGCGCCATACAGCGTGGCATCCTGGTGGATCAGCAGGGTTTCCGGGTTGGAATCCCGCACCGCCGCCTCGCCGGAAGCCAGCGGCACCAGCCGCCCGGCGCGGTCATCCTTGGGGAACTGGGCCTGCGCCCAGCGCGGCTTCAACCCGCCCTGGCGCGGCTCCACCCAGATCTGGAACAGATGGGTCGGCTCGTTCTCCTCGTTCCACTCGGCATGCATGATGCCGGTGCCGGCGCTCATCACCTGCACATCGCCGGCCGGGGTGCGGCCGCGATTACCCAGACTATCCTCATGGCTGATGGCGCCGCGCCGCACATAGGTGATGATCTCCATGTCGCGGTGGCCATGCATCGGGAAGCCGGAATGTGGCTTGATATGATCGTCGTTCCACACCCGCAGCGGCCCGAAAGCGAAGCCCATCGGCGCGGCAACGCCGGAGAAGTTGAAATGGAAGCGGCTGTCGAGCCAGTCGTTGCCGAAGCGGCCCAGACGGTCGAAGGGAATGGCGACGTTCATGACACTACTCCTGTCTCCCGGCTCCACCCAATGCGGAGCCGGGAATTTGCTGTGGGTTAATCCTGCACTACTTGGCCAGCTTGGCGGCGATGCCCGCCACATGCTTGCCCTGGAACTTGGCCATCGCCAGTTCCTGCGCGTTCGGCTGGCGCGAGCCATCCGGGCCGGCAATGGTGGCGGCGCCATAGGGCGAGCCGCCCTTGACCACGCTCAGATCCATCGATTCGGGGATGGCATAGGGGGTGCCAACCACCACGAAGCCGTGATGCAGCAGGGTGGTGTGGAAGCTCAGGATGGTCGATTCATTGCCGCCGCCAACACCGGTGGAGGTGAACACGCTGCCCACCTTGCCCACCAGGGCGCCCTTCATCCACAGCGCGCCGGTCTGGTCCAGGAAGCTGCGCATCTGGCTGCTCATCATGCCGAAGCGGGTCGGGGTGCCGAAGATGATGGCGTCATATTCGGGCAGTTCGTCCACGGTGGCGATCGGCGCCGCCTGTTCCCACTTGCCATGGGCGGCCTTGAAGGCGGCTTCCGGCATGGTTTCCGGCACGCGCTTGATCACCACGTCGGCGCCGGCTTCACGGGCGCCCTCGGCAATCGTCTGCGCCATGGTTTCGATATGGCCATACATCGAATGGTAGAGAACCAGAACTTTGGTCATCGTAATTATCTCCTTGCGGTCCTGTCCCGCCGCCAAAGCGGCGTCGGACAAGCAGCAATCTAAGCTTTCAAATTTCAGAAACAATATTATACTTGGAACAAGATTGTTTCATATTAGTGGATAATAGCCGCGATGGACTACCTGGCCGATCTGGCGGTTTTTGCCCGCGTTGTTGAGCAGAAAAGCTTCACCGCCGCCGCCGCCTCGCTGCGGCTGTCAAAATCGGCGGTTTCCAAGCAGATTGCCCGGCTGGAACAGCATCTTGGCACCCAGCTTCTGCAACGCACCACGCGCCGGCTGCAACTGACCGAAACCGGCCGCATTGTGCAGGTCCATGCCGAACGCCTGCTGGCCGAGGCCCAGGCGGTGGAAGCCGCCGTGCAAAACCTCCAGGAAGCGCCGCGCGGGGTTTTGAGGGTCAACCTGCCGATGAGTTTCGGCCTGTCCCATGTGGCGCCTTTGCTGCCGGAATTGCTGGCGCAATGCCCGGATCTGAAGATCGAGGCCAGTTTCAACGACCGTCGCGTCGATCTGCTGGAAGAGGATGTGGATGCGGCGATCCGCATCGGCGCGCTGGCCGATTCCAGCCTCAATGCGCGCCGCCTGGCGCCGGCCCGGGTGGTTTATGCCGCCGCGCCGGCCTATCTGGAAAAATTCGGCACGCCGAAACATCCCGACGAGCTGAAATGGCATCATTGCCTGATCTACAGCTATGTCTCGGAGCCGGAAATCTGGCGTTTTTCCAGCCCGGCCGGGGCGCCGCCCAGCATTGCCGTGCGGGTGCAGGGGCCGCTCACCGCCAATAACGGCGATGCCTTGCGGCTGGCCGCCCTGGCCGGCAGCGGCATTGCCCGGCTGCCCAGCTTTGTCATCGGCCCGGACATCGCCGCCGGCCGGCTGGTGCCGCTGCTGGAGGAATTCCGCCTGCCGGATCTGGGCATCTATGCAGTATACCCGGCGCAGCGCCATCTGACGCCAAAGCTGCGCGCCTTCATTGATTTCTTCGCCGCCCGTTTCGGGCCGGAACCGCCCTGGGATTGCACCTGGATCAAGCTCCGCCACGATGGTGATGTGCGGCAGAATGGCGCAGATAAGGGTTTACCAAGCCCCTGACCCGTGTTAGATAATCGCCCTCTTTTTGGGAACCGGATAGATGATTCGCCCCCTGATGCACCGACGAGCTTGGCTCCGAGCACCGCAACGAAAGCGGTGCGCGGCCCTTGGTCGCGTGTATTGAGGTCGGGATCGGATTGTCTCTTCTGATCGTCTCCTAGCAGACTCCCCAGCACTTCCATGCACCAGATCAACCGGCCGTCCGGACGGAAGGCGAAAGCCGCTCCTCCGCTTATGTTGGTCTCTGATCTTGTGCCAGGAAGTAAGCTCATGTTTCCCATCACCGCCGAACGGCCTGCCGATGCAGCGCAGCTTGAACAGTTGCTCGACCTGACCTTTGGCTCCGGCCGCACCGCCAAGACGGTCTACCGGCTGCGCGAGGGCGTGGCGCCGATCAAGGCGCTCAGCTTTGCGGTGCGTGATGGCAGCCGGCTGCTCGGCTCGATCCGCTATTGGCCGATCTCGATCGGCGAGGCCGCCAGCCCGGCGATCATGCTCGGCCCGGTGGCGGTGCATCCGGATTTTCAGGGCCAGGGCATCGGCCGGGCGCTGATCCGGCACAGCCTCTATGCTGCCACCCGCCAGGGCCACCGGCTCTGCATGCTGGTGGGCGACAAGGCCTATTACGAACCCTTCGGCTTTGTGAATGCCGCCGAGCGTGGCCTGGAAATGCCGGGCTGGGTGGAGCTGGAGCGGTTCCAGATCATGGAACTGGTGCCGGGCGCGCTGGAAGGTGTTGGCGGCATGATCGGCAAGCCGAAGCTGGCGCGCGGGCGTAAGAAAGCGGCCTGAGCCAATGCGCCAGGCCGCGCCGGATTTTGCCGATAGCCGCCTGCTGCTGCTCGACAGCATCACCGAAATCCGCCCGGAGGATCGTGGCCGCGTCATCGTCGCCGCCTCCCATGCCGGCGTCTCGGCGGTGGCCTATGCCTTCGGCTCCGGCGCGCTCTGCTGCTTTTTCAACGATGCCGGCATCGGCAAGGACCAGGCCGGCATCTCCGGCCTCGGCCCGCTCGCCCAGCAGGGCATCGCCGCCGCCACCTATAGCCACACCAGCGCCCGCATCGGCGACGCGATGGATGCCTGGGCCGGCGGCATTCTCAGCTATGTGAATGATCTCGCCGCCGCGCAGGGGTTGGCGCCAGGGATGCGTGTGCAGCAGGCGGTATTTGTTGCTTTAACTTGAATTTTTTGTACCATTACAACTAAACAATAGCTTGCTCTTGGTGGGGTAGGTGTGGCTTATCTAGAAAGTGGGGTGAGTGTGGATTCTCTAGAAAAACTCTTAAATAATACTCCTTGGCAGTATATTCTTGAAATAACAAACAGAGAATTCTTCATTGAGTCGAAGGACATGGAGCTTTGTGAGAAACATCCGGAATTAACAGGATATGTATTTCATGAAATATCTAAAAGATATAGTGTTGATAGGACGCTGAATTTTAAAGATAAAAAAATAAGAATTACAAAATTGATTATTGAATCTAAGGGCAAGGATAATTTCAAATCTGCTTGTGAATACTTCTCTGAACAGGTTTGTATAAAAAAACTGAATCCAGAAAAAGATAACAGAAAAAATAAAGGGGCAAGAGCGAATAGCGCCGCAACAAAGTTTATGCAATTCTTTTTTAAAGAAGAGTCTTGTATATATGACAATCTAGCGCGAAATTCACTTCGCGATCTTCATTCGCACGGATTAAAAAATAAAATTAATGAATTGAGTTTTTTCATTAATATCTGGAGCGATTACTACAATAAAGATTCTGTGAAAAAAAGAATAGATGAAGAAATTTCTAATGCGCAAATTAAAATGGAGAGGCACGCAGATTTTGGATCTGAGTTCTTTCGCCGTAGGATATTCGATAAAATTCTTATATTTAATCAATCTAAATTGGAACTCACTGGTTAATTTGATTTTTGGATTTGTGCCATTGAAGATGAAATTCTAATTTTTTACGCACCTACTCGGTGCCGCAATAAACCCGCGGCTCCGCCACAATCCCGCCTTTTGCCGGGTGCCTATTCATCCTGCCGGCAGCCTCATGGCCGGTGCAACAGGAAGGGTTCACCATGCGCAGGATCAGCAGCCGCGTTGCTTTCGCCTTTCTGGCGCTTGCCGCCCTCGCGCCAGGTCTTGCCCTGGCCGATGGCAAGGGCCGCGGCCCGAAGGACGACCGGCGCCATGGCGAGCAGCGCCATGACGATTCCCGGCCGGGCGACACCAATATCCAGATCAATTTCCAGTTCGGCGATGCCGACCGGCGCGTGGTGCGCGAATACTATGCCCAGCCGCGCCATGCGGCGCATTGCCCGCCTGGCCTGGCGAAAAAGGGCCATGGCTGCCAGCCGCCAGGCCATGCCAAACGCTGGGCGATTGGCCGGCCGCTGCCGCGCGATGTGGTGTTTTACGAAGTGCCGCGCGACCTGATCGTGGTGCTGCCGCCGCCGCCGCCGCGGCATCGCTATGTGCGGGTGGATAGCGACATCCTGATGATCGCCATCGGCACCGGCATGGTACTCGACGGCATCCAGAATATGGGCGGGCTATAGCGCCCCGGCTAAACTGGCGCCCAGGCGGTTTCGGCCAGGCCGGGGATATCCACATCGGCGGCAAACAGCCCGCCGGCCAGCGGCGTGGCGGCGAGGTCTTCCTCGCTATGGCGCTGGCGTGCCGTGGTGATATAGAGCCGGCGCAAATCCGCGCCGCCAAAGGCCGGCATGGTGGTGGCGCGCGCCGGCACCTGGATTTCGCAGAGCCGCAGCCCGGCCGGGCTGAATTGCACCACCTTGCCGGCGCCATAAAGCGCCAGCCAGTAATTGCCCGCCGCATCCACCGTGGCGCCATCCGGGCGCTCGCCGCTGGCCGTGAGGTCGAGGAAAACCCGCCGGTTGGACGGCGTGCCGGTCTTTGTATCGTAATCATAGGCCCAGACCGTGCAGGCCGGCGTATCGGCGTGATACATCGTGGCGCCATCCGGACTCCAGGCCAGGCCGTTGGAGATCACCATGTCGTCGATCATGCGCCGCACCCGGCCATCAGCATCCAGGCGATAGAGGATCGCGGCGGCGCGGTCGCGCATTTCGCAGATGGTGCCAACCCAGAAACGCCCCTGGCGGTCGCAGCGGCCATCGTTGAAGCGGAACATGTTGGGGTCATAGGGCGCGTTGGCGATGCGCTCGGGGCGGGCGCCGCCCAGGTCGAGGCGGTAGATGCCGTTGCGCATTGCCGCCAGCAGGCTGCCGGCGCTGATCGGCGCGATGCAGCCGATGGCCTGGCCATAGGCGCGGCTCTGGTCGCTGCTATCGGCCGGATCAAAGCGGTGCAACTGGCCGGCATTGATATCGAGCCAATACAGCTTCTGTTCGGCCTCCGACCAGAGCGGCGATTCGCCGAGATCAGCTTGCGCATCCAGCACCAGGCTGGCCTGCAAGGTGGCAATAGCTGTCATGCCGTCTCCGTTTCCAGTTGGTCGGCCACCAGGCTGGCCAGGGCCAGCGAGGCGGTCAGGCCGGGGCTTTCGATGCCGAACAGATGGATCAAGCCGGGCGCGCCATGCTCGGCCCGGCCATGGATGACAAAATCGTCGGTCTTGCCGCCGCCTGGCGAGAGTTTCGGCCGGATGCCGGCATAACCGGGCTGGATCGCGCCATCGGGCAGGCCGGGCCAGTAGCGCCGCACGGCGGCATAGAATTTTTCGCCGCGCGCCGGGTCCACCCGATAGTCGATGCTGTCGATCCATTCCACATCCGGCCCGAAACGCATCTGGCCGCCCAGATCGACGGTAACATGGGTGCCAAGCCCGCCCGGCTCCGGCACCGGATAGATCAGCCGCGAGAAGGGTGGCTTGCTGCCGGAAAGCACAAAGTAATTGCCCTTGGCATAATAGCTGCCAGGAATGAGGTCAGGGCGCGGGCCGCTGAGGCTGTGGGCCAGGCGCTGCGCCTGCAAGCCGGCAGCGTTGACCACATATTTTGCCGCCAGCCGCATCGCATCCGGCCCGCCGGTTTCGATCTCGAAACGGCCATCATCGCGCAGGCGGCCGCCCAGCACCGGGGCATTCAGCGCCAGCATGGCGCCGTGCTCCTCGGCCTCGCCAAGATAGGCCAGCATCAGGCCGTGGCTATCAATAATGCCGGTGGAAGGCGAAAGCAGCGCGGCAGTGCAATATAGCGCCGGCTCCAGCGCCTGGGCTTCGGCGGCGCTGAGCCAGCGCAGATCATGCACGCCATTGGCTTCGGCTTTTAATTTTAGCGCCGCCAGTTCGTCATTCTGCGCCGCGTCGGTGGCCACGATCAGCTTGCCGATGCGGCGCGCCTCCACGCCGCGTTCGGCGCAATAGGCATACAGCGCATCGCGCCCGGCCACGCAAAGCCGCGCCTTCAGGCTGTCCTTGGCATAATAGATGCCGGCATGGATCACTTCCGAATTGCGCGAACTGGTCTCGGTGCCGAAGGCATCGGCGGCTTCCACAATCACCACTTCGCGGCCGCGCCGCGCCAGTTCACGCGCCACCGCCAGACCCACCACACCGGCGCCGATCACCAGGCATTCCACGCTGTCCATAATCGCCCTGATCCCTTTGAAAAGCCTCGCTTGCGGTTATGTCCCGGGCGGGCTTGGCGATGCAAGCAAATTGCCTGCGGATTATTTTGCACAAGGCTTGACTTGGTCCCGGCCATCCCGTATCACACCGCCCTCGACGGGGCCTGCAAGGGCAACCGCGATGCCCAGATGGCGGAATTGGTAGACGCGCTAGCTTCAGGTGCTAGTGACCGAAAGGTCGTGTAAGTTCGAGTCTTATTCTGGGCACCAATTCTCTTTGTGCTAGGCGCTGCGGCGCCGCATAATCCCCACCGGAAAATCCGACGAATCAGTGCCCCTCCGGGGCCGTTCAGCTTTGCGAGTGTGGCACCATGGCGATTACCCTGCATCAAGGCGACCTGCCCGATGGGCTTGATCTTGGCCCCAGCGTGGCCGTGGATACTGAAACCATGGGCCTGCGCACGGCGCGCGACCGGCTCTGCCTGGTGCAGCTTTCGGGCGGCGATGGCAATGCCCATCTGGTGCGTTTCGGCGCCGGCCAGGGTTATGCCGCGCCCAATCTGAAGCGGGTGCTGGCCGATCCCCGGGTGCTGAAGCTGTTTCACTTCGCCCGCTTTGATCTGGCCGCGATCCAGCATTACCTGGGCGTCACCTGCGGCCCGGTCTATTGCACCCGCACCGCCTCGCGCCTGGTGCGCACCTTCACGGATCGCCATGGCCTGAAGGATCTGTGCCGCGACCTGATCGGGGTGGAGATTTCCAAGCAGGAACAGAGTTCCGATTGGGGCGCGCCGAGTCTCAGCGAAGCGCAGCAGAAATATGCCGCCTCCGATGTGCTCTACCTGCATCAGTTGAAGGCGGCGCTGGATATCATGCTGGCGCGCGAAGGCCGCACGGCTCTGGCCCAGGCCTGTTTCGATTTTCTGCCGGCGCGCGCCGCGCTTGATCTGGCCGGCTGGCCGGAAGAGGATATTTTCGCCCATAATTAGCTTGCTGCTGTGGTATGCCTGAATTTCATACCTTGTGCGCATGCTGAATGAGGCTGATGGAATGACGGCGGCTATAAACCCGTTTGCGGCCCCGGCGCCGCATCGCCGCATCGATGGCTTCATGGGCCAGGCGATGGTGGGGCGGCTGCTGGAGTTGGCGATTGCACGGCAGGCGGATTTTGTTGCCACCAAGGTTGGCAACGGTGCCAAGGGCGGCATCAATCCGGCGATCCGGTCATCTTTGCTGCTGCGTGATTTGGGCGACCTGCGTGCCGAATTGGAAGCCCGCTTCTTGGCGATCCTTGATGAATCGGTCAGCATGCTGCGCCTGTCGCCCATCAGATTGCACAGCCTGGAGCTGGAACTGGTGGCCCATGGCGATGGCGCTTTCTACAACGAGCATATCGACACCTTCACCGGGCGGGCCGATGCTGCCGCCGACCGGGCATTGACCGGGGTGTATTACTTCCACCGTCAGCCCAAAGGCTTCAGCGGCGGCGAATTGCGCCTGCATGCCCTCGCCCCCGGTAATGGGGTGAATGGCGCGAATGGGGCGCGCCGGTTCATTGATATTCCGCCCGGGCCAGACACATTTGTGCTGTTCCCGTCCTGGGCGCCGCATGAAGTCAGGCCGGTTTCCTGCCCGTCCGGGGTTTTTGAAGACAGCCGTTTCGCCATCAATTGCTGGTATCGAAACCGGCGCGGAGCCTGAAGCCATGCCGCAGGCCGGCCCCACCGCCTTCATGCGTAATCCCAACGTCTTTGTCCGGCTATTGGAGATTGACGCGACGGGGCCTTCGCGGATTATCGTCAGCGCTTATTCGGCAATGCGCGGCTTCATGGAGACGCTGCTGGACCGCAGCGACCCATCCGCCTTCGCGGCGGCGCTGGCCCTGGCGCGCGGCGAGGATATCCTGGATCGGCTGTCCCCGGATATTGCCCTGGGTTTGTGGGGCAGCGGCCTGATCATTCTGCCGCCGGAAAGGCTGCCCGCTTTTGCCGCTGAGCGTTTTGTCGCAGGCCCGGAAGATTTCGCCGCCAACCACTTCGCCCTGGTTCCGGATTGCCTGACACGGGCCATGGTCGCCATCCTGGCGGGCTATTACAGGGAACAGGTGGAGAGCGGTGCCGCTCCCCTGTCGAAATCCGATATTGACCGGCGCAGCCTGCATAACGATCCTGCCGCGCGGGTGGTGCAACAGGCCCTGCTGCCGGCGGTGGCGGCGCTGGTCGGTGGTGCGGTCAAACCCAGCTACACCTATGCGTCGCTCTACCGCGAGGGCGCGGTGCTGCCGGTGCATGTTGATCGGAGCCAGTGCGAGTATACCCTGTCATTGCTGGTCGACCATCAGCCCAGCCCGGCAGACGGCATTTCGCCATGGGCAATCGAGATTTATCCGCAGCCCGGTGCGCAGCCGATTGCGTGTTTGCAAAGCCTGGGCGGCGGCATCCTGTTCCGAGGCCGGAAATTGCCCCATGGCCGCCAGCCGCTGCCGGCAGGCCAAAGCTGCTGGACGTTACTGCTGCATTATGTTGATGCCGATTTCGACGGGCCATTGGATTGACCATGGCAACACGCCATCTGCCGGGGTTGACGGCCTTGCTGCTGTGGCGCTGGCCCAGAATGGCGCGGGCCTATCAATTGCTGGTCAAGGGCGGCTTTCCCTTCATGCCGTGGCCAAGGCGTGGCGCCCAACCGATGCGCCGGCTGCGCCATCAGGCGCGCCTGGCCCTGTTCGCCGCGCAACCGCGCTGGCGGCAATGGCTGCTGCGGGCGGTGATGCTTCTGGCCTGGCCGGTGGGGGCGGTGCTGGAGGCGCTGCGCCGCCTGGCCGAAACACCAATTGTGGATCGGCCAAACGGCCTGCTGGGCTGGCTGCGCCGGGCCGGCGATATGCTGCTGCTGGCGTGGTTTGACAATATCTCGCCGCGCCAATATCTGGCCTACCGCCTGCATGATCCGGCCCGGCGCGACCGGATAGCGAGCTGTTTCTTCGGGCCGGAAATGCCTGCCCTGCTGGCCGAACTGAACCGGCGCAACCAGGCGGCAGACGATCTGGTGCAGGACAAGGCGCGGTTCGCCGAATTGTGCCGGCATCATGAACTGCCCTGTATTCCCAGCCTGGCGGTGTTTCGCGGCGGCGTTCAGGTCTGGCCGCCGGGCGCCTTCATGCCGGATCAGCCTGATCTGTGGGTCAAGGCCCTGCGCGGCAGCCGGGGGGAAGGGGCGGCGCGCTGGTTGTGGCAGGCGGATAACTATCGTGATCCGCTGCACAAGCAGGAACGCCGCCCTGCCGAATTGGTGGCGCAATGGCGGCAACGGGATTGCCTGGTTCAGCCCTGCCTGCACCCGCATCCGGCCCTGGCGCCCTTGTCTGACGGCAGCCTGGTGGATTTCCGGCTGGTCACCGGCATCGGCCGCGATGGCGATGTGTGCCTGATTGCCGCTCTGGCGTTATTCCCCTGCGGCGGCGATGCGGCGCGGCAATACATCTTCGCCGGCATAGGGCCGGCTGGCGACATCCGGTTGCCTCGGCTGAATGGTGTTGAACTGGTTGAGCAGCATCCCGATACCGGGGAACATTTTTCGGCGGCAACGATTCCCTTCTGGGCGGCGGCGGTGGACCTGGTTATCCGCGCCCATGGCACTGTGCCGGCATTTTCCCGCTTTGTGTTTCTGGGCTGGGATGTGGCCATCACCGCCGACGGGCCGCTGCTGATCGAGACCAATTCGGGCTGGAACGTGGCCAACCTTCAAATCGGCGATGGCGTGCCGCTGGGTCGCACGGCCTTGCCGGCCATTGCCCTGGCCTATCTGGAGCCGCCACCGGCAGGAGATGCCGCATGCGCTTGATCGGCGGCTTCCTGCATCTCGATGGCCAAGCGGCCGACCCGGCCAGGCTGGACGCCATGGCGGCGGCGATGACCGCGCCCGGCCTTCGCCCACGGATTGAGCGCTGGATCGATGGGCCGGTTGCGTTGCTGGTGCTGGATTTCGGCCCGCCAGCAACGCACTCGGCCGGCAACCCGCCGCAACATGAGGCCGGCCTGATCCTGGCCGCCGATCTTCGCCTCGATGAACCAGATACCGCGCTGGGCCAAGCCGGCCTGGCCGCGCTGTTGCAAGCCCAGGGGGTGGCGGGGCTGGGCCGGCTGGCCGGCGACTTTGCTTTCGCGGCCTGGAATCCGCAGCGCCAAACACTGCTCTGCGCCCGCGATGGCTTCGGTGTGCGCCCGCTGTTTTTTGCCGATCGCCCCGGGGCGTTTTTCGCCTTCGCCTCGTTGCCGCGTGGGCTGCATGCCACCGGGCTGGTGGCTCGGCAGGTTGAGCCGGCCTTCCTGGTGGATGAGTTTTTGTTATTGCCGAGCGAACCTGAGCGGTCGCTGTTCAAAGGCGTGGAGCGCCTGGCGCCGGGCGGCTGGCTGGAGTTGGGCCTGGACCTGGGCAAGCCGGCGCGGCGCGGCTGGCATTGGCGCCCCGATCCGGCCCGGGCCGGAACCTGCCGCATCGGCGCGGCGGAGGCCGCCGCCGAATTGTCACGGCTGGTGCAAGCAGCGGTGCAACGCCGGCTGCCGGGTGCGGGGCCGGTTGCGGCGCATCTTAGCGGCGGGCTCGATTCCTCGGCGATTGCCATCCTGGCGGCCCGGGCGTTGCAGCCGGCCGGCCGCGACCTGCTGGCCTATTCCGCAGTCCCGGCGGCTTTCGGGGCCTACCGCTTCGGCGGCGACGGCCCCTACATCGCACCCGTGCTGCGCCAGCAACCGGGCATCACTTGGCAAGCTGTGCGGGTCGAGAAGCCGGCGGACTTCGTTTTGCCGGCGATGGATCAGGACCAGATTCTGCCGGTTGACCAAAGCTTCGGCGAAGGCCGTATCCTTGCCGATGCGGCGGCCGCAGGCGCGCAGATGCTGCTATCGGGATGGGGCGGGGATGAGGGCTGTAGCTTTAGCCGGCGCGGTGTGCTGGCAGAGGCACTGCTGACCGGGCGCTGGGGCTATCTTGCCACAGAGTTACGCGCCTTGGGATCCGCCCAGGCAGCCTGGGGTGACCTGGCGCCCCACCTGCTGCCGGATACCGTCCAGGCCCTGATCCGCCGCCTGGCCGGCCGGCCACCGATCCCTCCCGGCCTAGCAGAAATATCTGCCGATCTGCTTTTGAACCAGCATGTCGCCGGCCGCTCCCTGCGCCGCCCGGCGCTGCCTGCCACTGCCAAGGGGATACGTCTTGCTTTGATCAGCGGGCCGGGCCTGCCGCGCCGTGCCGAGCAATGGTCGCTGCTGGCCGCCCGCCATGGCATGGCGGTGAGTTTCCCGCTGCTCGACCGCCAATTGGTGGAATTCGCCCTGTCACTGCCCAGCGCGCTTTTTGTGCGCCAGGGCTGGTCGCGCCGGGTGTTCCGCGATGCCATGGCCGATGTGCTGCCCGAGGCATTACGCTGGAAGCCGGGCAAGGCCGATCTGGTAGTGGAGGGGCCGGTCTATGTCGCGGCGGAACGGCACTTGCTGGCCGACAGGCTGGCGGCCTTGCGCCAGCATCAGCCGGTTGCCGGTTTTTTCAATCTCGATGCCATGGCCGCCTGGTTGCAGGCGCTGCCGCCGGCAGAGCGGCTGGCGCAGACGATTGACAGCGGCCAGGGCGACTGGCCGGCCATCGAGAAAGCCGGCGGTCTGTTGCGGGCGTTTCGGATCATCGCCTATCTCGAACAGCACGGCTGACGGCGGTTACGGCGGCGCTGCGGCCGCATCATTTGAGGCCAGCAGGCCGCGCTCGCGCAGTTCGGCCAGAAATTCCACCACCTGCTCCCTGGCCGTATCGGCATCCACCGCATATTCGCTGGTCAGCGCCGCCACCAGCGCCTCCACGGTAGTGGGCTCGGCCAGCAATTCCCAGATGCGGGCGCCAACTTCGTTGAGGTTGAAATATTTGCCCACCGCCGGACTCATCATCAGCAATTCCTCGCCAACGGCGGCCGACAGAAGCCCCGTGCTGCGGCAAATCGTGGCGCCGTCCGGCTGTGTTTTTTCAGGCATGATGCCGCTCCGTATTTTGCACTTGCTGTCTCATGTCACGCATAGCCGAATTCGGCCATCACGGCGCCATGCGCGGCCTCGATGGCGGCGGCCTGCTTCGGGGTCAGCAATTGCCGCCAGTCGCCCACTTTGCCGCTGCGGAAAAACGCGGCGGTCGCCTTGGCCTGCCGCTCACGGAAGCCGTGCTGCCTTTCCTGGCGCTGCAATGCGCTGAAATCGGCATGGCGTGCAGCGCGATCCAGCTTTTCCGGTGTTGCGGCAAGCCCCAGGAAGGCGGCAACGCGGCCGAGGATAACTGCTGTGTCGGCGTGTAAATCCTCATAGCGCAGCACATATGTCGGCACGTCGCGCTGCCCGGTCCAGCTCCGCACATGGCCGCTCCAATCCAGCAGCGGCTGCGGAATCTGCACTTGGTGCGGTTTTTCCCCACCCATCCGCGTTTTGCCGGACAGGATTTGCAATATGGTATGCTCTAGCGTTTTGCCATTATGGAAGGCGAGTGAGACGGCCACATCACGCGGGTCGCGCAGGATATATATTGCCGCCCGGGCGGCCGGTCCCAATACCGGCATGCCGTCATCCAGCCGGCGATAAGAATCATGCAGCTTGATAAAAACATCGTTGTTGCCCGCTTCCCGCCAAGCCTGGGCCATCAGCGCCGGACGAAACCGCTCGCATTCCTGACTAGTCAGGAGATGGGGGTCAACCAGGGTCTGTGCCTCAATCTCGGCCTTGATCACCAGGCTGCGCATGGCCAGGGAAAGATTGTTGATGTCTTCCGGCTCTTCCCGGTCGGATAGCAGATTGGATAGCAGCAGCCGCAGCCAGGTGTTGCCTGATTTGGGGTAGGATACCAGCCAGACCGGCCCGGGCCTCATGCTGCTTGCTCTGCCGCCGCCAGCACCAGGGCCGCGCTTGCTTCCAAATGGTTGAGGCCCGGCGAACGCTCCAGCAGGAATGCCGGCACCTGCGCCAGCAGGGCGGCGATCTGACCAAACAGGATGGGTTCGTGCCCCATTTTTTTTGCTAGCGTGACACGGTAAACCTGTTTCAGCAGCAATGGTGCTGCATCTGCCAGGTTCAGGCGCTCAATCCGGGGCGGGGCGGGCGGCATCGGGTTTTCCTGCATGCGCAACAATACCACAGCCGCCAGTGGCAGCGTGCCCGGCTGGTTTTGGGCGAGGCGCGGGGTAACGTGAAATTTGCGCATATGGCTGCGTACCGGCGCGCCCTGTTGCTGCGTCAGTGCCAGATGGTCGATGGCATCGGCCCATAAACGATGCTGGCGGCCATCCGGCCACACCATCGGTTCATGGCTTTCAAGGCGGATGGCGGCGATGTCGTCGCCAACAAAACCGGTACCGACTTGGCATAGCGCGGCAGCCAGGGTGGATTTGCCGGCGCCGGTTGGCCCGCAGAGCGCGATGGCGCGGCCCTGCCAGGCCACCGTGGCAGCATGCAGGGCCAGCAGGCGGCGCTGATGCAGGATGGCGGCAAAACCGGTTGACAGGATGAAGGGCGCGATATCGGCCTCAGTAGCAGCGCCCTTTGGCTCCACCACGATTTCCCTGCCATCATGCGCCATCAGGCGGACAATGCCGGGTATATCCAGATAGAAGCGCCGCCCGGCCAAGCGCCAGTTGGGGCCGAGATAATCCGCAGGCGCTGGATCGTCAGGGCAGTTGCCCAGCCGCACCACAATATCGGGCTCGGCCCCGGACGCCGCCGGATATCCTGCGGGTAGCGCAAAACTCGTGGCCACCGACAGGCCACAGATTCTGTAATGCACTGGATTGCAGGCCAGGGAGGATTACGACCCGGTGCCGGGCGATGCCTCACTAGGCCAAACATTTGGCTTGCTCTCGGTCAGGCTGTGGATGCTCTGGTCGCGGATCGCCGGCTTGGTCCAGGTTTTCAGCGCCGGCTTGCTCCAGGCCTTCTTGGGCGACAGTTGTTCGTTATTATCCATCTCGCCCATATCACGTATCCCAGATTGTTGTCGGGTGCGACATCTGCTGATTATATACTGGTTAAATTCCATAAAAGTATAGAGACAAAACAGCCCATGCTGGCTTTTTGACCCGGGTGGTTTGCTTTTTGCCGGCCCTTTGCCCATACTTGGCACGAATCTTGTTAGGTAATTCACAGCCAGGATCGGCATGTCCAAATCCGCCAAGTTGCCGGCAGCGCGTCGCAAGGTCGCCGGCTCACATTCTGTTGCCGCCAAGGCAGCGCCTGCCACGCGCAAATTGCCGGTGGGCGATATCGCCGTGGCGCGGCGCGTGTTGCTGACCGAGGCCAAGGGCCTGACCGTGATGGCGGCCGGGCTGAATGGCGATTTCAGCCGCGCGCTGGATGTGCTGGCTCGCGTCGGCGGCGAGGGCGGGCATGGCCGCGTCATCGTTTCCGGCATGGGCAAATCCGGCCATGTGGCGCGCAAGATCGCCGCCACCATGGCCTCCACCGGCACGCCGGCAATGTTTGTGCATCCGGGCGAGGCCAGCCATGGCGATCTGGGCATGGTGATGCCGGGCGATGCGCTGATCTGCCTGTCCAATTCCGGCGAGACCAAGGAACTGGCCGATCTGATCGCCCATGCCAAGCGTTTTGCCATTCCGCTGATCGGCATCACCGCCAAGGCGCGCTCGGCGCTGGGCCAGGCCAGCGATGTGGTGCTGGAATTGCCGCCGGTGGAAGAAGCCTGTTCCATCGGCATGGCGCCCACCACTTCCACCACCATGATGCTGGCGCTGGGCGATGCCCTGGCGGTGGCCCTGCTCGACCGCAAGGGTTTCACGCGCGAGGATTTCCACAATTTCCACCCCGGCGGCAAACTCGGCAGCCAGTTGGTGAAGGTGAAGAACCTGATGCATACCGGGCCGAGCCTGCCGCTGGTGCCGGTTGGCACCGGCATGGGCGAGGCGCTGGTGATGATGACCGGGCGCAGCTTTGGCTGCATCGGCATTGTTGGCAAAAGCGGGCGCGACAAGGGCCGCCTGGTCGGTATTGTCACCGATGGCGATCTGCGGCGCCATATCGGCAACGACATGCTGTCGCGCCAGGTGGAGCAGGTGATGACCAAGGCGCCGGCCGTGATCGGCCCCAACCTGCTGGCCGGCGAAGCGCTGCTGGAGATGAACAAGCGCCGCATCACGGCTTTTTTTGTGGTGGATGGCGGCAAGCCCATCGGCATCCTGCACATGCATGATTGCGTGCGCGCAGGTTTGACCTGAGCCAGCCATGACCAGCCCCGCCCCACCGTCACCGCCCGATCAGCCAGACACTGCGCCAGAAGCCACGGCGCCGCGCAGCCGGCTGGCGGCGGATTTTGCGCCGCGTGCGGCACAGGGCGCCGTAGGGCAATTGGGATCGCGGCGCCGCTTTGTGCGTTTCATGAAATTTGTGCTGCCGGTGGGCGCTGTGGCCCTGGTTGGCCTGATTGCCGCCTGGCCGCAATTATCCAAGCGCGATGGCCGTTTCGGCTTGACCTTCTCCAGTGTCAATACCGAGGAGATGGCGCTGGTGATGAACAACCCGCGCTATCGCGGCAGCGACAATCAGGGCCAGCCTTTTGTGATCACCGCCGACCGCGCCACCCAGGACCCGGACGATGCCAAACAGGTGACGCTGGATCGTGTGGCGGCCGATATCACGCTGAATAATGGCGCCTGGGTATCGCTCAGCGCCAATAGCGGCCTGTTTAACAATGCCACGCAATTATTGACTCTGCATGGCGATATAAACGTGTATAGCGACCGTGGTTATGAATTTCATGGTATCAATGCGGAAGTGGACCTCACCACCGGGGTGATTGCCAGCGACGACAAGGTGTGGGGCCATGCCGCTTTGGGCAGTATCCGCGCCAACGGCATGCGGGTGTATGATCGCGGCAAGGCCATCGTGTTCATCAATGGCGTCAAGACCACGCTCTATCCGCGCGGCGCGGCAGGGTGAAGATCGGAATGATGATGATGCAGAGACATACCGCCCCGGCCTGGTTCACCATGGCATTCTGCCTTGCCCTGGCCGCCATGTTATGGGCCGGCACCGTGCTGGCGCAGGTTAATCTCGGCGCCCGGCGCGGCAGCAACACATCCAACCAGCCGATTGAAATTGCCGCCGATAATCTGGAAGTGTTGCAGGAACGCCAGCTTGCCATCTTTCGCGGCAATGTGGATGTGGCGCAGGGCGAGATGCGGCTGCGCGCCGATGAACTGCATGTGTTTTACCGCGATCGTAATACGGCTCAGCCCCAGGCCGGGCAGACGCAGCGCCCGACGGCACAGCGCCCGGCAGCGCCCGCCGTGCCATCGGCCGGCGGCCCGGATATGGGCGCGATCAGCCGCATCGAGGCCAAGGGCAAGGTGTTCATCTCCTCGGCCGATGAAAAGGCCCAGGGCGATTACGCCGATTACAATGTCGACAAGAAGGTGATTGTGCTGCAAGGCAATGTGGTGTTGACGCAGAAGGATAACGTGCTGCGTTGCGCCAAGGTGACAATGCAGCAGGATGTGGGCCGCACGGTCTGCGATCCATTGCCGGGTCAGCGTGTTATTGGCGTCTTCCGCCAGGGAGGCCAGTAATGTCGGTTGAGCAGCAATCGGAGCAGGCCGCTGCCGGTGGTCCGCGCCTGGTGGCGGAGAATCAGCATCCAGGCCTGGCGGCGCATCGCCTGGGCAAAAGTTTCAAGAAGCGCCCGGTATTGCGCGATGTGTCGCTGAGTGTGCAGCGCGGCGAGGCGGTTGGCCTGCTGGGGCCGAACGGCGCCGGCAAAACCACCTGCTTCTATATCATCACCGGGCTGATTTCCGCCGATCATGGCGCCATCACGCTGGATGGTGCCGAGATTACCGGCCTGCCGATGTATCGCCGCGCCCGCCTGGGCATGGGCTATCTGCCGCAGGAAGCCTCGATCTTTCGTGGTCTCACGGTGGAGCAGAATATCCGCGCCGTGCTGGAACTGGTGGAAGCCGAGCATGACAAGCGCGAGGCAATGCTGGAGGATCTGCTGGCCGAATTCTCGATTAGCCATCTGCGCCGCACGCCGGCCTTGGCGCTTTCGGGCGGCGAGCGGCGGCGCTGCGAAATCGCCCGCGCCCTGGCGACACGGCCCAGCTTTATGCTGATGGACGAACCGCTGGCCGGCATCGATCCGATTGCAGTGGGCGAAATCCGCGAGCTGGTGTCGCATCTCAAACATCGCGGCATAGGCGTGCTGATCACCGATCATAATGTGCGCGAAACCCTGGATATCATCGACCGGGCCTACATCCTGCATGATGGCAAGGTGCTGATGGAGGGTTCGCCGAAGGAAATTGTTGCCGACGAGAATGTCCGCCGGGTTTATCTCGGCGAGCGTTTCTCATGGTGAGCTGACCGATGGCTATCGGTCCCAGATTGGAAATGCGCCAGGGCCAGTCCCTGGTGATGACGCCGCAATTGCAGCAGGCGATCAAACTTTTGCAATTGTCCAATCTCGAACTTACCGCCTATGTGGAGCAGGAGCTGGAGCGTAATCCGCTGCTGGAACGCCAGGATGGCGATGGCGGCCCGGATGATGGCCGCGATGCTTTCGACGTGGCCGAAACCGGCGGTGATGCCGTGCGGCTTGATCTCGAATCGGATACCTCCATCGCGCCGGCACTGGAGGCGATGGATGTGATGCCGGAAGGCAATGACCGTGGCGCCGATGCTGCCGGCGAGGCGATGGGCGAGGGGCTGGGGCCGAATTCCGATTCCTACATCACCGGCCGCGGCGGCGATGCGCGTTTTGAGGATGGCGAAAGTTCGCTGGAACAGACGCTGTCGGAAAACCAGTCGCTGCGCAGCCATGTTGAGGATCAATGGCGGCTGATGCCGGCTAGCCCGGCCGAGCGGCTGATTGGCCAGGCCTTGATCGATTGCCTGGATGAAGCCGGTTATCTGGCCGAGCCATTGCCGGAAATCGCCGAGCGGCTGGGTGCGCCGGAAGCGGCGGTGGAGGCGGTGCTGCTCAAGTTGCAGCAGATTGATCCGACCGGCTTGTTTGCCCGCAGCCTGAAGGAATGCCTGGCGCTGCAATTGCGTGAACGTGATCGTCTCGATCCGGCCATGCAATGCCTGCTCGATCATCTGGAAATGCTGGCGCGGCGCGATATTCCCGGCCTGCTCAAACTATGCGGTGTTGATCAGGAAGACCTGACCGACATGATCAAGGAAGTGCGTGCGCTCAATCCCAAGCCGGGCCTGATGTTTGGCGGCGAGCCGGTGCAGACGCTGATCCCGGATGTGTTTGTGCGCCGTGGCCCCGATGGCGCCTGGCTGGTGGAGCTGAATAACGACACCCTGCCGCGTGTGCTGGTCAATTCACGCTATTATGCCAGCGTGGCGCGCGGCGGTGGCGCCAAGGACAAGGGCGCCGAGGCCAAGGAACGCGACAAGGCGGCCAAGACCTATCTGTCGGAATGCCTCAATTCGGCCAATTGGCTGGTCAAGTCGCTGGATCAGCGGGCGCAGACCATCCTCAAGGTGGCGAGCGAAATTGTGCGCCAGCAGGAAGCCTTCCTGCGCCTGGGCATCAATCATCTCAAGCCGCTTAATCTCAAGGCGGTGGCCGAGGTGATTGAGATGCATGAAAGCACGGTCAGCCGGGTGACATCGAACAAGACCATGGCGACGCCGCGCGGCATTTTTGAGATGAAGTATTTCTTCACCGCCTCGATCAGCGCCACCGATGGCGGCGAAAGCTTCTCGGCCGAAGCGATCCGGCATCGCATCAAGGATTTGATCGATGCCGAGAGTGCCGATGATGTGCTGTCGGATGACAAGATCGTGGAAATTCTCGCCGGCAAGGGTGTGGACATTGCGCGCCGCACTGTGGCGAAATATCGAGAAGCGATGAATATTGCTTCCTCGGTGGAGCGGCGCCGGCTGAAGAAAGCCGGCTTGCTGCCTGTCGGCTAGTATTGGGGTGCGGCAATGTCTGAAATCGACAAGCTTTTTGACAATAACCGTGGCTGGGCGATTGGCAAACTGAATGCCGATCCGGGCTTTTTTGACCGCCTGTCGCATCAGCAGAATCCGGCCTATCTGTGGATTGGCTGCGCGGATAGCCGCGTGCCGGCGAATGAAATTGTCGGCCTCGATCCAGGCGAATTATTTGTGCATCGTAATGTTGCCAATCTGGTGCAGCCGGCCGACATGAACTGTCTTGCGGTTTTGCAATACGCCATCGAATATCTGAAGGTGCGGCATATCATTGTCACCGGCCATTATGGCTGCGGCGGTGTGCGCGCTGCTTTGCATCAGGATCAGCTTGGCCTGATTGATCATTGGCTGCGTCCGATCCGCGATACGCGCGAGAAATTTGCGGCTGAACTTGATGCCATCATTGATGAATACAAACGCCTCAATGCGCTATGCGAAATGAATGTGCGCGAGCAGGTGATGAACCTGGCCAAGACCACCATTGTGCAGAATGCCTGGGCCAAGGGGCAATCATTGGCGCTGCATGGCTGGGTCTATGGCATCTCGAACGGCCTGGTGCGTGATCTCGGTGTCACCATGACCGGGCCGGAAACCCTGCCGCTGATTCACCGCACCCGCCTGCCGGAATAGGCATCGGCCCCCTTGAAAAGTCGTGATTGATAGCCATGTCAAAGACTTAGGTGTGGTTGACAGTGACAGGCCGCTTCTCTATGGTCCGCCCCCGCATGATCGGCCGTATGGCAAGGCGGGGCAATCGTGGTAAGATTGCATTGTAACTTGGCGGCGAATTGTGGATCATGCCGTAACCGAGCGAAATCGGAACGCGAGACACCATGAAAATCCTCATATCGGGTAAGCAAGTCGATCTTGGCGAAGCTCTGCGGAGCCACGTCGAGGAGAAGCTAAACGCCGCCGTGTCGAAGTACATGGAGAACGCCATCGAGGCTAATGTGGTGTTCAGCCGTGAAGGCTCCATGTTCCGCTGCAATTGCGCGGTGCATGTGGGCAGCGGCATCGACATGCAGGCCGACGCAGACGATGCGGAGATTTATGCCAGCTTCGACCAGGCGCTGGAGAAGCTGGAAAAGCAGGTGCGGCGTGATAAGCGCAAGCGCCGCAATCATCACGCCCGCAAGCCGGAAATTGACGCTGCCGATTGATCGGCGCGTCACGGCTATCGGCGGGTTAGCCGCGGAGGCAATTCTTTCATGGAAATAAGCGAGCTATTGAGCCCTGATGGCATCGTTGCCAATCTGAAGGCCAACAGCAAGAAGCAGGCTTTGCAGGAACTGGCGGCGCGCGCTGCGCGTCTCACCGGCCTGCATGAGCGGCAGATTTTTGACACGCTGCTGGAGCGTGAGCGACTCGGCACCACCGGGGTGGGCAATGGCATTGCCATTCCGCATGGCCGACTGGCCGGCCTGCCCAAGCTGCACGGCCTGTTCGCCCGGGTTGAACGGCCGATTGATTTTGATTCCATCGACGAGATGCCGGTGGACCTGGTGTTCCTGCTGCTGGCGCCGGAATCGGCTGGCGCGGATCATCTCAAGGCGCTGGCCCGCGTCTCGCGCCTGCTGCGCGATAAGGCGATCTGCGAAAAGCTGCGCGGGGCCGATAGCGCCGACGCCATGTATGCCCTGCTCACCGACACGCCGGCCAGCCACGCGGCTTGAGCGATAAGGCAGCCACGCGGCTTGAACGCTGCTCCATCGTCATGGTCGGCGCAGGCCGACCATCCATGAGTGCCTTGTTATAAAAGACGTGGATGGTACGCCTTCGCGTACCATGACGGCTTTGCGTATTCGGAAACACCAGTTAATGCAGGCTGACCGGTTCCAGTTCGTGCTGGCGCGCGGCGGCGAAGGCCAGGTCACGTTCCGGCGCGATGCCGATCTGCTGGCCGCTGGCCGAGAAGATGCCATAAGCGGCAATCCCTTCCAGGGTCTGCACCGGCCGCACATAGGCCAGAACCGGCGCGCCGAGATTGGCGAAATCCTCAGGCGTCATCACAAAAGCGGTCGGCTTTTCGGCGGCCGGATTGTTGTTGCTGGGGGAGGCCATGATATTACTCCTTTACTGCTACTGTGAACTTAGCGGTCGACGCCAATCTGGCCGTCGTCGCTGCCGTCGCCGGCATTGATCTGAATCTGGCGCACCTGTGGCTGGGGCCGGGGCCGCAGCAATTCGATATGCAACAGGCCATTAGCCAAATTCGCACCGGTCACCTGGATGCCATCGGCCAGCACAAAGGCGCGCTGGAATTGCCGCGCTGCGATGCCGCGATGCAGGTAGATACGATCCTTGTCATCGGCTTGGCGGCCCCGGATGACAAGCTGGTTATCCTCCAGCGTGATCGTCAGATCGCTCATGGCAAAGCCGGCCACCGCCAGCGTGATGCGCAGCCCGTCTTCGCCGGTCTGTTCGATGTTATACGGGGGATAGCCTTCGCCGCCGGATTTGGCGGCGCGTTCGATCATACGTTCCATATGATCGAAGCCCAGCAGAAGCGGGCTGGAAAATACTGAAACACGGGTCATGGCGCGGACTCCTTAAGCCTAAGCGAGTGCCTTGGCGGAGCCCGCAAGCGGCACTCCGTTGCAGCTTACATGGTGCCGCTGGGCTTGCGGTTCAAGCCCCATCCCGGCAGGATGGCGCATAAGCGAAAAAGCCAGGATGCAATGGAGGCCAGGATGCAATGGAGGATCGGGTGATGGGCGTCAATATTGTGGCCGTGATCGGCGCCGGCGCGATGGGGCGTGGCATTGCCCAGGTCGGCATTCAGGGCGGCATGCAGGTGTTGCTGTATGATGCCGCGCCGGGGGCTGCCGCCAAGGGCGCCGAGGCGATAGCGGCACAGCTTGATGCGCTGGTGGCCAAGCAGCGCCTGGGGACTGGCGAAGCTGCCGCCGCCAAGGCGCAGCTACGCGTGGTGGAAAGCCTGGAGGCTTTGCAAGACGCCGATCTGGTGGTGGAAGCCATCATCGAAAATCTGGAAATCAAGCAGGCATTGTTCCAGCAGCTTGAAACCATCGTGCGGCCGGATTGCCTGCTGGCTTCCAACACCTCGTCGCTGCGCATTGCCAGCATTGCGCGTGGCTGCCGTCAGCGCGAGCGCGTGGCGGGTTTGCATTTTTTCAATCCGGTGCCGCTGATGAAGCTGGTTGAGGTGATCCGCGCCCCGGCCACCTCGGATGCTGCCGTGGCGGCGCTGGTCAAGGTGGGCGAGCGGATGGGCCGCAGCCCGGTGGTGGTGCAGGACAGCCCGGGTTTCCTGGTCAATCTCGGTGGCCGCTGCTTCACCCAGGAAGGCCTGCGCATTGTTTCCGAAGGCGTTGCCACACCGGCCCAGGTGGATGCCGTGATGCGCGATTGCTGGGGCTTTCGCATGGGGCCGTTTGAATTGATGGACCTGACCGGCATCGATGTGAATTTCCCGGTCAGCCAGATCATTTCTGCCGGCTATTTCCAGGATCGCCGGCTGGCTACTTCGCCGCTGCACCAGGCGATGATGGAAAGTGGCCAATGGGGCCGCAAGACGCGCCAGGGTTTCTATGCCTATGACGCAGCCGGCAAGGCCAATGTGCCATCGCCTGATGCGACTGCTGAATCGGCGCCGATTGATAAGGTGGCTTTGGCCGAGGATGACGATGCCCTGGCCGAATTGCTGCGCGAGATGGGTTTTGAAGTCTCGAATTTTGACGATGGCCAAAGCCCGATCCTGTGCGCCCTGCTGGGCGAGGATGTGTCGAGTTATGCCGCGCGGCGCGGCTTTGATCATCGCCGGCTGTTTGCGCTTGATCTCACCGGCCGGCTCGACAAGCGGCTGACGCTGATGCAGGCGCCCGGCGCGGTGTCGGCCTTGCGCGATGGATTGGTGGCGCAGATCGCCAAGGCCGGCCGCAAGGTCTGCGCGATCAGCGACAGCCCGGGCTTTATCGGCCAGCGCATCGCCGCCATGGTGGCCAATCTGGGCTGCGAGATGGCGCAGATCCGCATTGCCGGCCCGGCCGATATCGACAAGGCGATGACACTGGGCCTGAATTATCCGCTCGGGCCGCTGGCGCTGGCCGATCATCTCGGCCCGGCTGTTGTACACAGCATCCTGGGCCAGTTGCAGGCCATCACCGGCGACGACCGCTATCGCCCCAGCCTGTGGCTGCGGCGCCGCGCCCAGCTCGGGCTTTCAGCGCTGACGGAAGCTTAAGCCAAGCCGGCCAGCCCCGCACAAGCAGGGCTGGCCGGCCGGCGGTTACTCTGCCGCAGCCTTGTTATCTGCCGCTGGTTTCCAGCGCAGGACAGGCTTGCGCGCGGCCTGGGTTTCGTCCAGCCGGCGGCGCGGCGTGAGGCGCGGCGCGCCCTGGAAATACTCGGTATTGCCGCCCGCCTTGGCGCGTTCGGCCAGGCCGCGCAGCACCAGGATGAAATGATCCAGCGCGTCCTTGCTTTCGCTTTCGGTCGGTTCCACCAGCAGCGCGCCATGCACCACCAGGGGGAAATACACCGTCATCGGGTGATAGCCCTCGTCGATCAGCGCCTTGGCGAAATCCAGCGTGGTGATGCCGGTATCCTTCAGGAAGCTGTCGTCAAACAGCGCTTCATGCATGCAGGGGCCTGCAAAGGCCGGGCTCATCACATCGCCGCAGGTGGCCATCACATAATTCGCCGCCAGCACGGCATCCTCGGCCACGCGCTTGAGGCCGTCGCCGCCATGGCTCAGCATGTAGGCCAGGGCGCGGATGAACATGCCCATCTGGCCATGGAAGGCCTTCATGCGGCCAAAGCTGTGGCCGTTCATATCGGTTTCCACCAGCCTGAAACCGCCCTGGGTCAGCATCACATAGGGCAGCGGCACAAAATCCTGCAACGCCGCCGACAGCACCACCGGGCCGGAGCCCGGGCCGCCGCCGCCATGCGGGGTGGAGAATGTCTTATGCAGGTTGATATGCATGGCGTCGATGCCCAGATCGCCCGGCCGCACCTTGCCGACGATGGCGTTGAAATTGGCGCCATCGCAATAGAAGAAGCCGCCCACGCCATGGATCAGGTCGGCCACCTGCTTGATATCGCGCTCAAACAGGCCGCAGGTATTCGGATTGGTCAGCATGATCGCCGCCACATCCGGGCCGAGTTTGGCCTTCAGCGCTTCCAGGTCAACGCGGCCATCGGCCGTGGCCGGGATCGGGTCCACCTCATAGCCGCACATTGCCGCCGTGGCCGGATTGGTGCCATGCGCCGATTCCGGCGCCAGGATGCGCTTACGCGCATCGCCACGCGCAATCAGCGCGGCGCGGATCGCCATCAGGCCGCAGAGTTCGCCATGCGCGCCGGCTGCCGGGCTCATCGCCACGGCCGGCATG
>DLGP01000075.1 GCA_002482765.1 Alphaproteobacteria bacterium UBA7691 | reverse complement strand
GCAGCATCCAATCCAGCAGGATCAGGTCGGGCATATGCTCGGCAACACGCAGCAGGGCCTGTTCGCCATCCACTGCCTCGTCGACTACATAATTTTCCTTTTCGAGGTTGTAACGCAGCAACGCCAGCAGCGCCGCCTCATCCTCGATCACCAGCACCCGCGGCTTCATCGCCACGCTCATCGGACTACTCCCCTGCCTTTTCGACAGATGCAAAACTGGTCTGGTCGCCCTTCGGGCGCTCATCCTTGAGCATCTCGCCCTTCACCGAATAGTGGATCAGTTCGGCGATATTCGTGGTGTGGTCGCCAATACGCTCAATATTCTTGGCGATGAACAGCAGATGCGTGCAGGCGGTGATGGAACGCGGGTCTTCCATCATGTAGGTCAGCAATTCGCGGAACAGGCTGTTATACATGTCGTCCACATCTTCGTCGCGCAGCCAGACCGCATCGGCCTTGGCGGCATCGCCGGAGATATAGGCGTCCAGGGTGTCCTTGATCATCGCCTGCACCAGCGCCGCCATGCGCGGCACGGCATTGACCGGCCGCACCACCGGCGCCTGGTTCAGCACCAGCGAACGCTTGGCAACATTCTTGGCATAATCGCCGATACGCTCCAGTTCCGAGGAAATCCGCAGCGCAGAAACGATGACGCGCAGATCGATAGCCATCGGCTGGCGCAAAGCCAGCAGGTTGATGGCAAATTCGTCAAGCTGGTTGCGCAGGGCATCCACCTTGGCATCGCCCTTCACCACTTCGGCGGCCAGGTCGGAATCGCGCTTGGCAACGGCTTCAACTGCGGCAGCCAATTGTGATTCGGCAAGGCCGCCCATCTGCACCACCATGGTGCCGAGGCGCTTGAGATCCTCGTCATAGGCTTTGACGGTGTGGCTGGCATTGGTCATGGCGGTCCTCGCTTGTCCGGGGGGCGGCGTCAGCCGAAGCGCCCGGTGATATAACCCTGGGTACGTTCGTCGCTGGGATTGGTGAAGATGGTTTTGGTATCACCCGCTTCCACCAGGATACCAAGATGGAAGAAGGCGGTTTTCTGCGACACACGCGCCGCCTGCTGCATCGAATGGGTAACGATCACGATGGTGTAGTTTTCGCGCAATTCGTCGATCAGCTCCTCGATATGCGCGGTGGCAATCGGGTCGAGCGCCGAACAGGGTTCGTCCATCAGGATCACCTCAGGCGAAACCGCAAGCGCACGCGCGATGCAGAGACGCTGCTGCTGGCCGCCGGAAAGCCCGGTGCCGGCTTCATTGAGGCGCTCACCCACTTCCTTCCACAAGCCGGCCTGCTTGAGGCTTTTCTCCACGATCATGTCGAGTTCGTCGCGATTCTCGGCCAAGCCATGAATACGCGGGCCATAGGCGACATTTTCGTAGATCGTCTTCGGAAACGGATTCGGCTTCTGGAACACCATGCCGACGCGGGCGCGCAACTGCACCACATCCACATCGCCGTCATAGATATCCAGCGTATCGAGGCGGATTTCACCATCAACGCGGCAGCCGCGCACGGTATCGTTCATGCGGTTGAGCGAACGCAGGAAGGTGGACTTGCCGCAGCCCGACGGGCCGATCAAAGCGGTGACCGAGTTGGCCGGGATATCAAGATCGATCTGCTTCAGCGCCTGCTTGTCGCCATAGAACACATCGACCTTGCGGGCCAACATCTTCACGGTGTTGGTGGCGGTTTGACTATTGGGCATGGGAGGCTTTCCTATTGATTACCAGCGACGCTCGAACTTTTTCCGCAGCAGGATCGCTGCAAGATTCATCAGCAGCAGGAAAACCAGCAGCACGATGATCGCCGCCGAGGTCTTCTCCACAAAGCCGCGCTCGGCACTATCGGCCCACATGAAGACCTGCACTGGCAGCACGGTGGAGGCATCCACCGGCGAAACCGGAACATCAACAATGAAAGCCACCATGCCGATCATCAAAAGCGGCGCGGTCTCGCCAAGGGCATGCGCCATGGCGATGATGGTGCCGGTAAGGATGCCCGGCATCGCCAGCGGCAAGGCATGATGCAGCACGGCCTGGAGCGGCGAAGCACCCAGCCCGAGCGCGGCCTGGCGGATCGAGGGCGGCACGGCGCGCAGGGCGGCACGGGCGGCGATGATGATCACCGGCAGGCTCATCAGTGCCAGCACCAGGCCACCAACCAGCGGCGCTGAACGTGGCATGCCGAAGAAGCCGATAAACACCGCCAAGCCTAGCAGGCCGTAGACAATCGAAGGCACGGCGGCGAGGTTGTTGATATTGACCTCGATAATCTCGGTCCAGCGGTTCTTGGGCGAGAATTCCTCAAGATAGATCGCCGCCATGATGCCGAGCGGGAAAGCCACAATCAGCGTGATCAGCAGGGTGTAGAACGAGCCCACCACACCACCCCAGACGCCGACCAGCTCCGGTTCACGGCTATCGGCGCCAGTGAAAAAGCGGGTGTTGAACTGCAATTCGAGGTCGCCGCTGGCGCGTAAAGCCTCGATCCACTTTACCTGTGTATCCTTGATCTTGCGCTCACCCTCAGCGGCCTCGGTATCAACCTGGCCTTTCATGAACACATCCACATCCGAGGATGTCGGCAGCCAGACCTGGCGTTTGGTGCCGATCAGACCCGGATCGGCCACCACCATACGGCCAAGCTGCGATTCAGCACCGGCACTGATCAGGCCCTGCAATTGGCGCCGCTCACCCCGGCTGCGCACTTCCGGGAAACGCTGCTGCAACGCATTGAGAATCAGCGCGCCGTAATTCCCCTGCATGATCTGGCGCGGATCGGTGGTGCCGGGCGGCGCCAACTGATCCGCCGTGAATTCGATTTCCAGCCGAACATGAGTCTGGCGGAAAGCCGTGAAGCCGTTGCTCAGGATCGTGGTCAGCAGCACGGCCAGGGCAGCCAACGAAAACACGATGGCGGCCAGCCCGATCAGGCGGAAGCGGCGTTCAGCGGCATAGCGCGCCTTGAGACGGCGGGTCGCGGCCTCGGTCATGTGCTTGCCGGCACCAGGGGCCGCAGCGATAGCAGAATTCTCCACGGCCATATCAGTCATATTGCTCTCGATATTTCTTCACGATGCGCAGGGCGGCGATATTGAGCGACAGAGTGACAACAAACAGCACCAGGCCCAGAGCAAAGGCGGCCAAGGTCTTGGGACTGTCAAATTCCTGATCGCCCACCAGCAGGGCGGCGATATGCACCGTCACCGTGCTGACGGCGGCCAGTGGATTGGCGGTGATATTGGCAGCCAGACCGGCGGCCATCACCACGATCATGGTTTCACCCAGCGCGCGGCTGAAGGCCAGGATCACCGAGGCGGCGATGCCCGGCAGCGCGGCCGGCAGGATCACCCGCTTGATGGTTTCGGATTTAGTGGCGCCGAGGCCGTAGGAGCCATCGCGCAGGCTTTGCGGCACGGCGTTGATCACATCGTCAGACAGCGACGAGACAAACGGGATGATCATGATGCCCATCACCAGGCCGGCCGCGAGTGCCGATTGCGAGGCGACCTGCAAGCCGATGCCTTCGCCCAGACGCTGCACAAAGGGCGCCACGGTGAGCGCGGCAAAAAAGCCATAGACCACAGTGGGAATACCGGCCAGCACTTCCAGCGCCGGCTTGACCCAGGCGCGCAGCCCCTGCGGCGCGTATTCGGCCATATACACCGCGCTCATCAGGCCAACCGGCACCGCCACGATCATGGCGATGGCGGCGATCAGCAGCGTGCCGGCAAAAAGCGGCACCGCACCAAATGCGCCCGAGGAGCCAACCTGATCGGCGCGAATGGCCATCTGCGGCGACCAGGTGAGGCCAAACAGGAATTCAAGCGGGTTGACCTTGGCAAAGAAGCGGCTGGCTTCAAACACCAGCGACAGCACAATGCCGATGGTGGTGAACACCGCCAGCACGGAGGCAATGATCAGCATCCAATTGGCAACGCGCTCAACCTGATTGCGGGCGCGGAATTTTGGTGACAGGCGCTTGAGCCCGAGCAGCATGCCGCCAATCGACAGGCACAATGTCAGCAGCCACAAAGCGGCATCGCCGGTCTGGCGCAGGCTGATATAATGTTCGGCCACCGGGCGCAGCAGCGGATCGGCCCGATCCATTGGCACCAGGCCATAAGCGATATTGCGCACATTCGACATGGTGAGCGAAAGCTGGTCGGCGCGCTGCGCCAGCAATTCAGGCGGCAGCGCATTCTGCACCAGCAGGCGCACCACACTATCTTCAGCCGCAACCCAGAGCAGGAATAGCAGCGCAGCCGGCAGGCCGCACCAGATCACCACATACCAGCCATAGAAAGTGGGCAGGCTGTGCAGGTTGGTGATTTTGCCACCCGCGCTGCTCATGGCGCGGCGGCGGCCGAGCAAATAGCCGGCCAGGGTGAGTATCAGCAGAACCGCCAGCAAAAACGATATCGACATTATGCCCCCAGCGGCGCTGGTTTGATGAAAAGCAAAAACGGAACCAGGCAAAGCTGCCGGCGGCTGGTTGCCCAGCCGCCGGCCTTTGGCTTTACATCGCCAGGTTGGTCAGGCTCAGCACCTGCGAGCGGACCTTCTCCAGCTCAGCCTTCGGCATCGCCACCAGGCCCTTCTTCTCCAGGTAGCCACCAGCCGCCATGGAGCGGTCGGAAACATACTCGGTGATGAATTCCTTCATGCCCGGCACCACGCCGACATGGGCCTTCTTGGCATAAACGAACAGCGGGCGCGAAACCGGATACTTGCCCGAGGAAATGGTGTCGAAATTGGCTTCAACGCCATCAACCGCCACGTCCTGGAGCTTGTCGGCATTCTCTTCCAGGAAGGAATAACCAAACACGCCGAGCAGGCCGGTGCTGCCCGAAGCCAGGCGCTGCACGATCAGGTTGTCATTCTCACCGGCTTCGATGAAGGCGCCGTCTTCACGGATCTTGGCGCAAGCCGTGGCCTGAGCCTTCTTGTCGGTGATCGCCTTGATTTCCGGGAAGGCCTTGCAGCCATGGTCCATAACCAGCTCAACGAAGCTGTCACGGGTGCCGGAGGTCGGCGGCGGGCCCATCACTTCGATCTTCCAATCCGGCAGGCTGGAATCGATCTGCTTCCAGGTCTTGTAGGGGTTGGCAACGAGCTGGCCATTCACCGGCACCTGCGCTGCCAGCGCCAGCCAGATCTGCTCGCGCTTCAGGTTGACCTTCGGGCCGCCCTTCTTCATCGCGACGGCGATGCCGTCAAAGCCCACCTTCATCTCGACGATTTCTTTCACGCCATTGGCGGCGCATTGGGCGAACTCGGCCTTGGTGATGGCACGCGAGGCATTGGTGAAATCAGGGTGCTGGGTGCCAACGCCACCGCAGAACAGCTTCATGCCGCCGCCGGTGCCGGTGCTTTCCACGATCGGGGCCTTGAAGCCGCCGGTCTGGCTGAAGCGCTCGGCCACAGTGGTGGTGAAGGGGTAGACGGTGGAGGAGCCGACCACACGAATCTGGTCGCGCGCGGCCTGGGCGGAAGCTTGATCGGCAAGGCCGAGCGACGCGGTCGTCGCCAGGGCCGCCAGGAGGAGAGTCTGCTTGATCACGGTGAAACCTCTCTTAAGTGGCAGGGCGTGCTGCCGGGCGGAACACCCTGGCTGCGCGCTTCTTCGTCAGCTTGCGGTTTCCCTATGACCCGCTGTGGCTGACGGCGCGGACCCTACCGATGCGCGGTGACATAGATGTGACTCTATTGTTGCAATCATATGACAATCGCCGACAGATTTTTCAAAGGTATCTGAATATTTATCGAACAAAAGGCAATCTAATGGAGAATACAGAGCCGATTCCGACTTCTGACTCAATGACAAGCCGCCCTCTATGACGGCTGACAATATGCTTCACGATGGCCAGGCCCAGACCGGTGCCACCCAGTTCACGGCTGCGTGCCGAGTCGACTCGGTAGAATCGTTCGGTCAGGCGCGGCAGATGCTGTTTCGGAATGCCCTCGCCCTGGTCGGTTATCGATACTTCCAGGCCCAGTTCGTCATGCCGGCGCAAAGCCACGGTCACCTGGCTGCCATTGCGGCCATATTTCACGGCATTATCGATCAGATTCTGGAAAACCTGGCTCAGTTCGTCGCGGGCGCCGAGCGCTGGCGGTGCGGCCTCATCCAGCTCCAGCCGCAGTGTTACCGATTTGGCGGAGGCCTGTGGCTGCAAACCTTCGGCCAGATCGCGCAGCAAGGGCGCCAGCGCCACGGCATCGCGCGGCCGGTCATGCTCGCGCATCTCGATCTGCGATAGTGACAACAGGTCGTTGATCAACCGCGCCATACGCGCCGCCTGGTCGCGCATGATGCCCAGGAAACGAATCCGCGCCGGTTCGTCATCGCGGGCCGGGCCGAGCAGGGTTTCAATAAAGCCCACCAGGCTGGCCAGCGGCGTGCGCAATTCATGGCTGGCATTGGCGACAAAATCCGCCCGCATACGCTCGGCCTTTTGCAGTGCCGTAATGTCATGCAGCGCCAGCACCGCCGCCATATCCTTATGCGTGGCATCCGGTGCGGCCTTGCCCACCACCGGCAGCGCCGCCACGCGCAGCGAGAAACTGCGCCCCTCGGCCGTGGGCAGGGTGAAATCCACCGCAATCAGCGCTTCCTGGCCGGCCAGCACGGCATCCACCGCTTCCAGGGCAGCCGGATGGCGCAGCGCCAGCGACAGGTCTTGCCCCACCATTTCATTGCCGAACAGGCGGCGCGCGGCATGGTTGGCGCGGGTGACACGGCGGCCCTGATCCAGCACCAGCAAAGGATCCGGCAGCGCGCTGAGGATGGCATCGGCGGTGGTGGATTGCAGCGCCACCTGGCCTTTTTCGCTCAGCAGATGGCGCCGCAGCCGCTCCACTGTGGCATCCAGTTCCCCCAGCATGGTCCAGGCATCCCAGCTTGAAGGCGGGCGCGGCTCATGGCTCAGAATCCCCTCGGCGCGTTCCAGCGCGCGTCGCACAGTGCGCGAATGCCAATAGGCAAAGGCCAGATGCACGGCAAAAGCCGGCAGGCCGATCAGCAAGGCTTCACGCCAAGTAAGCGCCGCACGCACCACCGCCAGGCCCAGCACCAGCAAAAGCGGCAGCCCAAGCAGCATCGAAAGCGCCAGCCAGCGCGCCAGCGGCACTTTGCTTTTCACGGTCGCCATTGCAGCAATGCCTCCACCAAGCCACGCAACACATCAATCAGCGGCGCCGCACGGGCCGCGTCATAGGGCTGCGGCTGCGCCTCATCCATGTAACAAATTTCCGCCAGTTCCAATTGCAATGCATGCATGCCATCGGCCGGGCGGCCATAATGCCGGGTGATATAACCACCCTTGAAGCGACCGTTATGCACATGGCTGAACCGCGCATCGCGCTGCAAGGCGGCATAGGCCATTGCCGCCAGGCCGGCATCGCAACTCTGCATGTCATTGGTGCCAAGATTAAGATCGGGCAGCCGGCCTTCGAAGAAACGCGGCACCATGCTGGGGATGCTGTGGCCATCCAGCAGCAGCACAAAACCATGCCGCGCCTTCAGCGCCGCCAATTCTGCCGCAAGCCGGTCATGATAGGGCTGCCAGTATAACGCCCGCCGCTCGGCCATTTCGGCTGGCGTTACGCTGCTGCCATCCAGGTAGACCGGCTGGTTGCCGAAGCTGCGGCTTGGGCAGAGTTCGGTATTGTCGGCGCCGGGATAAAGCGGCTTGCCTTCCGGGTCGCGGTTGAGATCAACCACATAACGCGACAACTTGGCCGCCATCAGCCCAACGCCCAGGCCGGTGACAAAATCGTAGAGTTTTTCCACATGCCAGTCGGTATCCGGCACCGCCAGGGCAGCCGGCGTCATCCGTGCCGCCAATGCCTGCGGCAAACCGGTGCCGCAATGTGGCACATTCACCAGCAGCGGCAGGCTGCCCGGGAAAAAATCATATAAGGCGGTGCTGTTGCTCATGCTCTGTCTTCCATCCAAATTTTAGCTGCGGCATCCGTGGCTATTTATGACAACCGGAAATTTCTCATAAAGTACTGATATTACTGAGATTTATTGATTGTGTTGGTTTTACTCCGGTCGCCGCCTCGCTCATGTCGCGCGCCGCTCTGTATACGGCTCCCAAACTCGCAGCACCATGAATTTTTCGCTTTTTGGCCGCATGCCCTCATCTGCCAGGATCGGCGCCGGCCGTGTCTTGCCCCCGGCCAGGTGCAGAACCATTGTTTATGCCACACTAATTTGATAACTCGTGCCATCCCCTCCGTTATGCAGGTAGACCACACTCATGGACTTTTCCCTGTTCGGCTATGTTATTGAAGCGTCGCATATCGAGGCCTTCCTCAAGGTCTTGATGATCGACATCGTGTTGTCGGGCGACAATGCGATTGTGATCGGCATGGCCGTGGCGGGTCTGCCCGTCGCTGATCGCGGCAAGATCATTTTCTACGGCATCATGGCAGCCACTGTGATGCGTATCGGCTTCGCGGCCGTGGCGGTGCAACTGCTCTCCATTATCGGCCTCACCCTGGCGGGCGGCCTGTTGCTGGCCTGGGTCAGCTGGAAGATGTGGCGCGAATTGCGCCATCAGGCCAAGAGCGAGGGTGGCGAGGCTGCCAGCGAGAAGCAGGCGCCCAAGAGCAAGCGCGAAGCCATCATCCAGATCATCATGGCCGACGTCTCGATGTCGCTGGATAACGTGCTGGCGGTGGCCGGTGCGGCACGCGAGCATCCCTATATCCTGGCTTTTGGCCTGGTGCTTTCCATCGCACTGATGGCCGTGGCGTCGAAGTTCATCGCACGCCTGCTCGATCGTTATCACTGGATCGCCTATATCGGCCTGCTGATCATCGTCTATGTGGCGGCTGAAATGATCTACAATGGCGGCTTCCAGGTGCTGAACGCCTTCGCGCCCAAGACCTGACGCAGCAATGACGCCAGAACCGGCGATGCCAGTGCAACCATCCAGCCCCAGCCGCCGCAAGGCGCTGGTGCTGCTCGGCGCTGGCCCGCTGGCCTCTGCATTGCTGCCAAATTTGGCCCAGGCGGCGCCCGAGGATGCGCGCCGCCTGCTGGCTGAATTGGTGAAAAGCCAGCCCCGGGCCGGCCGGGTCACAATCAAGACCCAGGATATCGCCGAGAATGGCAACACCGTGCCGGTAACGGTGAGCGTTGATAGCCCGATGACCGAGGCGGATCATGTGCGGGCCATCCATGTCATCTCGGATGCCAATCCGCAGCCCGGCGTGGCCAGCTTCATGCTCACGCCGGCCTCCGGCAAGGCCGAGGTGTATTTCCGCATGCGCATGGCAGCAACGCAGAACCTGATCGTGGTGGCGGAAATGAGCGACGGCACGAGCTGGAGCGCCAGCCGCGCCGTCACCGTCACCATCGGCGGCTGTAGCAATTGAGCGGAACAGGCGCAGTATGAGCCAGGACGTCAAACCCCGCATCCGGGTGCCGCAGAGCGCCAAGAAGGGCGAGATCGTGGAAATCCGCACCTTGGTGAGCCATGCGATGGAATCCGGCCAGCGCGGCGATGCCGCAGGCAAGCTGATCCCGCGTCAGATCATCAACCGCTTCACCTGCCGCTATAATGGCAAGCTGGTATTCGATGCCAAGCTGGAACCCGGCATTGCCGCCAATCCGACGCTGAACTTTTTCCTGAAATGCACGGAATCGGGCAAGCTGGAATTCACCTGGACCGATGACGATGGCAGCATCTACGCCACCACGCAGAATATTACGGTAATTTAACCGGGCGGCGCTTCGTCTGGTGTGGCAGCCGCGGCGGCAGCGGCAGCAGCCCGTGCCGCCATGCGGGCGCGATAGCGTTCCACCGCCAACGCCACTTCCTGTGCCAGCGCATTGGCCTGCTTGCCGGGATTGAAAAAGGCCAGCACCGCCTCTGACAGGGTTTGCAGCAGATCAAGCTGCTTGCGGCCCTCCGCCGTGGCGCCAAGCAGCAGACTGCCGGCGGCAATATGGCGCGCCGTCAGCAGCAGCGGGTCGCAGATTTTGCCGATATGCGCCAGTTCGGTATCGGCGACGCGGCGGGCGATCTCCTCCACCGATTCGATCAGATCGGTGAGCAGCGCGCGCGTTGCCTGCTCCACCATGCCTTTGCGATAGGCCGGCACCACCTGCTGCGCCACAAAGGCAATGCGAAAGGCGGATTGCCGCAGCCGCAGGCTTTGCACCTGCTCCTGCGCCGCCGCCAGCGCCTGCTGATTCTGCGCCGCATCAATTGGTTCGCCGAGCAGCTTGGCGCGCAGGATGTTGGGCGCGTCGATCAGTGGGATTTCACTGCCGCCACGATCAATCGACTTGCGCCGGTCGGGGCCGATATAATCCGCTGTCACCACAAAGGGTTTGCGCGCCGTGGCCAATGCCTCAATACGCTCGATCAGCGTGCGCGTATTAAGCGGCTTGACCAGCAGATCATCAGCACCGGAATCCACGGCGGCGCGCACCATGTTTTGTGATGCTTCCCAGGTGGTAAGAATCGCCGGCAGAAAAGGATTGTTGCCAAGCCGGCCATGGCGCATGGCGCGCAACGCCGCGCAGGCATCGCCGCCGGGCAAAGCCGCATCCAGCAGCAGCAGATCAGGCCGCGCCACCGCCAGCAGATCGGAAAAGCCGGACAGGCTGTCAAATTCGCGCAGCCCGGTGAATCCGGCGCCGCTCAGCGCCTGCCGATATAGCTGACGCATGCCACTATTTGCATCGCCGAACAGAATCCGTATGTCACGCCGATACTCTGGGTTCATGGCGCTAATCCTACCGCCACTGCTGCGCCGCAACAAGCGATCAGCACGTGCAACGCGCTGTCACTACAATGTTATGCGCGTGTCATGCAGTGGCAGCATTCAGCTGCGTGGTTTGGCGCGCGCGGTTGGCGTGGCATTGGCCGGGTCTTCGGGCCAGGGATGCTTCGGGTATTGTCCGCGCATTTCCGCACGCACAGCGCGGTAACTGGATTGCCAGAAGCCGGCCAGATCGCTGGTCACCTGCAATGGCCGCCGCGCTGGTGACAGCAGATGCAGCAGCAATTTCACCCGTCCGCCGGCAATCGCCGGTGTGCTGCGCTCACCAAACATCTCCTGCAACCGCACGGCCAGCACCGGCACGTCACCCGCCGTGTAATCAATCGGCAATGAATTGCCGGTTGGCACGCGCCAATGGCTGGGCGCTTCGGCATCAAGCAAACGGCCCTGCTTGAAATCAAGCAGCCCCTTGAGGATTGTATGCAAATCCAGATTGGTCAGATGAGTAAGTTTGGTGCAGCGATCAAGATGCGGCCCGAGCCAATCCGGCAAAGTGGCAAGCAGGCCGGCATCGCTGACATCGGGCCAATCCGCGGCTTGCGGCAACAACCGGCGCAACAGCAGCACCCGCGCCTGCCATTGCCGCAGGCCATCACTCCACGGCAAAACACTCAGGCCAGCCTTGGCGATGCCTTCCAGCATCGCGGCGCGCAGGGCTTCCGGCGCCGGCTTGTCGAGCACACGCTCTTTCAAAATCAGCGCGCCCAGGCGGCGCTGGCGGCGCGCCAGCACGGCGCCTTCGCGCTCATCCCACACCACGCTCTCGCGCGTCTCAATGGCAGCGCCCAATTCGGCTTCGATCTCGGCTTCGCTCACCGGCGCGGCCAGGAAAACCCGCGCATCAGCCTGGGCGCCATCCAGTTCGGCAATAGCCAGATAGGTTTCGCGGCAAAGCGGATCAAGTTCATCCAGCCGCGCGCCGCGGCCACCACTCATCACATACGAACCCAATGTCTGGCCGCGCTGTTTCGCCACCCGGTCGGGGTAAGCCAGCGCCGCCAGCAGGCCGGCTGCCTCGGCATCGCCGACATGCCGTGGCAATTTGAGCCGGCGGCGCCAATCCTCGGCCAGTTGTCGCACCAGCCGCAAAGCATTGGCATCCACCCGCAGGCCATGCGGGCCGCTGGCATTGCCGCCGCCGCGCAACACCAGTTCCAGCCGCCAGCGCAGATCGGCATCGCGCGGGCCGCGTGTTTCGGCGCGGGCAATGTCGCGTTCCGAAAGCAGGGCAGCCAGGGCGCAGGCCAGCGCGCCCAATTGCCGCTCGGCGCCGCGCAACACCATATGCGCCAGGCGCGGATGCAGCGGCAGCTCTGCCATGGCGCGACCATGCGGCGTGATGATATTGGCTTCATCCAGCGCGCCAAGATCGTGCAGCAGGCGGCGTGCCTGGGCCAGAGCGGCGGCAGGCGGCGGATCAAGCCACGCCATCGCCTCGGCATCGCGCACACCCCAGGCCGCCAGATCAAGCGCCAAAGGCGCCAGATCGGCCACAGCGATTTCAGGCGCGGTGAATTTGGCCAAACCGCCATGTGCCGCCTCGGCCCACAGCCGATAGCATACGCCCGGCGCCACGCGGCCGGCACGGCCCTGGCGCTGTTCGGCGGAAGCCTGGCTGACCCGCACTGTTTCCAGCCCGCTCATGCCCGAGCGGAGCGAAAACCGGGGCTGGCGCATGAAGCCGCTATCCACCACCACACGCACGCCTTCAATGGTCAGGCTGCTTTCAGCAATCGAGGTGGCCAGCACCACTTTGCGCCGGCCGGCCGAGCTGGGCTGGATGGCGGCATCCTGCTGCGCCCCGGCCAGGTCACCATAAAGCGGCATCACATCAACATGCGGCGCCAGCCCGGCGGCTTCCAGCCGGGCCTGCACCCGGCGGATATCGGCAATGCCGGGCAGGAAAACCAACAGGTCGCCGGCATTGTCGGCCAAAGCCTCGTGCACCACATCGGCCACGGCAAAATCCAGCTTCTGCGCCGCACTCATCGGCCGCCAGCGGGTTTCCACCGGAAAGCTGCGCCCGGCGCCGCTAACCACCGGCACGGTTGCGCCACCCTGCGCCATAAGGTCGGCAAAAGGCGCGGCATCCAGGGTGGCAGACATTGCCACCAGTTTGAGATCGGGCCGCAAGGCAGCCCGCGCCTCCAGGCACAATGCCAGCGCCAGATCGGTTTCCAGGCCACGCTCATGCACTTCATCAAACAGCACGGCAGAGATGCCGCTCAGTTCCGGGTCCTGCTGCAAGCGGCGCAGAAACACGCCATCCGTGTGCACCTCAATACGGGTGTCAGGACCAATCTGGGAATCCAGCCGCACCCGGTAGCCGACGGTTTCGCCCACTTTTTCGCCGAGCAGGCTGGCCATGCGCCGCGCGGCCATGCGGGCGGCCAGCCGACGCGGCTCCAGCACCACGATCTTGCCGCCGGCAAGCCAGGGTTGCTCCAGCAGGGCCAGCGGCAGCAAGGTGGTTTTGCCGGAACCTGGCGGCGCCTGCACCACCAGGCTGTTGGCGCCCTGCAAAGCCGCCACGATCTCGGGCAGGATCGCCTGGATCGGCAGCGCATGGGAGAGTTGCAGTTTTAGCAATGCTCGGTTCGCCCGGTTTCTGAGAGTTTAGGTGCAGTCATTCACGCAAGGCCATTCAACGTGCCCGTCTTCGCAGCCATCCCCGGCGCCAATCCGCTGCCCCGGGCCATGGCCCTCATGCTTCTGTCATCGATGTGCTTCGTCGCCATGCATGGCGTGGTCGGCCGCATCACGCAAGAGCTACATCCTTTTGAAGCCGCCTTCTTCCGCAACCTGTTTGGCTTCATTGTGCTGCTGCCGGCGCTGATCCAGGCGCGTTTCAGGCCCTTTCGCACCACCAAACTGCATCTGCACGGCATTCGCGGCCTGGCCAACGGCACGTCGATGCTGCTGTTCTTCACCGGCCTCAGCATGACCCCGCTGGCCGAAGTGACGGCGCTGAGCTATGCCGCGCCGCTATTCGCCACCATCGGCGCCGTGATTGTGCTGCGCGAACAAATCCGCATGCGGCGCATCATCGCCCTGGCCGTTGGCTTTGTTGGCATGCTGATTGTATTGCGCCCCGGCTTCAGCAGCATGGGGGTTGGCCCGCTGCTGGTGCTGGCTTCCACCGTGCTGTGGGCCGTGTCGATGATTGATATCAAAATCCTGGCGCGCACCGATTCCAGCCTCACCATTGCCACCTATATGCTGGTCTTCATCATGCCGATCAGCTTTGTGGCGGCCTTGTTTCATTGGCAGACGCCGACTTTGCATCAGCTTGTCTGGCTGTTTGCACTCGGCGCCCTGGGTTCTGGCGGCCAATTGCTGTTCACCGAGGCGATGCGGCTGGCCGATACCTCGATTCTGATGCCGCTGGATTTCACCAAACTGATCTTCGCCAGCCTGCTGGGCTATTTTGCCTTCGGCCAGGTGCCTGATTTATGGACCTGGGTGGGCGGCACCATCATCTTCGCCAGCACTGTATACATCTCGTATCGTGAACATCAGCTTGCCAAGGCACGGATTCCTGCGGAGGCGCCTGCGAAATAGGCAGTTTCAGCCCCCTTTGCCGCAACGCAAAAAAGCTAAATTCTTTTTCTCGCGGCAGCTATTTACATCTTTGGTCGAATACCCTTACATGACGCTGCCGTCACGTTAGGGTACGCTTTAGCGTGCGGTCAGGGAGTAAAAAGAAATAAGGGCGCAGCCGCACATGGCCGAAGACCATATTCTTACGACTGAGGGTCTAACCAAGGAATTCGCCGGCTTTGTTGCGGTGAAGGATGTCCATCTCAAGGTCAAGCGGCATACGATTCATGCCCTGATCGGGCCGAATGGCGCGGGCAAGACCACCTGCTTCAATCTGCTGACCAAGTTCCTGCCGCTGACGCGCGGCCGGATCAGCTATAACGGCCGCGACATCTCGGCGGCCAAGCCGGCCGATATCGCCCGCTCCGGGCTGGTGCGCAGCTTCCAGATTTCCGCCGTGTTCCCGCATCTCTCGCTGATCGAGAATGTGCGCATCGCGCTGCAACGGCCGCTTGGCACCAGCTTCCATTTCTGGCGCTCCGAGCAGACCCTGAACCAGCTCAACCGGCGCGCCGAGGAACTGCTTGAAGCGGTTGGCCTCACCGAATTCAGCCACCTTACTGCGGTGGAACTGCCCTATGGCCGTAAGCGCGCGCTGGAAATCGCCACCACGCTGGCCCTGGAACCCGAAATGATGCTGCTCGACGAACCGATGGCCGGCATGGGCCATGAGGATATCGAGAAAATTTCCGACCTGATCAAGCGGGTGGCGAAGAACCGCACCGTGCTGATGGTGGAGCATAACCTGAGCGTGGTGGCCAAACTGTCAGACACCATCACGGTGCTGCGGCGTGGCGAAATCCTGGCCGAAGGCAATTACGACACCGTCTCGCGCAACCCGGAAGTGATCGAGGCGTATATGGGGACCGGTCATGGCTGAGGCGCAACTCGCGGTTAAGGATTTGCAGGGTTTCTACGGCGAAAGCCATATCCTGCATGGCATGGAATTCAACGTCGCCAAGGGCGAGGTTGTCACCCTGCTCGGCCGCAACGGCGCCGGCAAGACCACCACCATGAAGGCGGTGATGGGCATGCTGGCGCAGCGCTCCGGCTCGATCCAATTTGAGGGCAAGGAGCTGATCAAGCTGCCCTCGAATGAGATCGCCCGCAGCGGTTTGGCTTTCTGCCCCGAAGAGCGCGGTATCTTCTCGTCGCTGAATGTGTATGAGAATCTCACCCTGCCGCCGGTGGTGAAAGCCGGTGGCATGAGCCTGGACGACATCTACCAGATTTTTCCCAATCTGAAAGAGCGGCTGAAAAGCCAGGGCACCAAGCTCTCCGGCGGTGAACAGCAGATGCTGGCCATCGGCCGCATCCTGCGCACCGGCGCCAATTTCCTGCTGCTTGACGAACCGACCGAAGGCCTTGCCCCGGTGATCGTGCAGCAGATTGGCGCCATGATCCGGCTGCTCAAGCAGAAGGGCTTCACCGTGTTGCTGGTGGAGCAGAATTTCCGTTTTGCCAGCACGGTGGCTGATCGCCATTACGTGGTGGAACACGGCAAGGTGATCGACATGATTCCGAATGATCAGATCGCCGCCAACACCCAGAAACTCGAACAGTATCTCGGGGTTTAAAAGTTAACCAACAGGAGGAAACCATGCGTGTGAAGTATCTGCTCGCCACGGCTGCTGCCGTGCTCACTGCCGGCGCGGCCAATGCCCAGGTTACTGATGGCGTCATCAAGCTTGGCGTGATGAACGATCAGTCCGGCCTTTATGCTGACGTGTCCGGCCCGGGCGGCACCTGGGCCGCCAAGAAGGCGGTTGCCGATTCCGGCATCGAAGCCCGTGGCTTCAAGGTGGAAGTGGTTTTCGCCGATCACCAGAACAAGCCGGATATCGGCTCCAACGTCGCCCGCCAGTGGTATGACGTGGACAAGGTGGATGCCATCGTTGACGTGCCGACCTCTTCGGTGGCGCTGGCGATCAACAACATCACCAAGGAAAAGAACAAGGTGTTCATCGGCTCCGGCCCGGCCACCTCGGACCTGACCGGCCCGGCCTGCTCGCCGAATACCGCGCACTGGACCTATGACACCTGGGCGCTGGCCAACGGCACCGGCAAGGCGATCGTGCAGACCGGCGGCAAGAGCTGGTATTTCGTCACCGCCGACTATGCTTTCGGTCATGCCCTGGAGCGTGACACCAGCAACGTGGTGAAGGCCAATGGCGGCACCGTGGTGGGCGCCGTGCGGCATCCCTTCCCGGGCACCGACTTCTCGTCCTTCCTGTTGCAGGCGCAGGCCTCGAAGGCGCAGATCGTTGCCTTCGCCAATGCCGGCGGCGACACCATCAACTCGATCAAGCAGGCGGCTGAATTCGGCATCGTCGATGGCGGCCAGAAGCTGGCCGGCATGCTGATGTTCATCACCGACGTGCATTCGCTGGGCCTCAAGACCGCCCAGGGTCTGAACTTCACCACGGCCTGGTATTGGGATGCCAACGACAATAACCGCGCTTTCGCCAAGGAATTCGCGGCGGCCAATGGCGGCAAGATGCCCACCATGGTGCATGCCGGCATCTATTCCGGCGTGATTCATTACCTGAAGGCCGTGGAAGCGCTGAAGAGCGATGCCGATGGCGTGAAGGTGGTGGACAAGATGAAGGAACTGCCGAGCGAGGATAAGCTGTTCGGCAAGGGTGTGCTGCGCAAGGATGGCCGTCATATCCACCCGATGTATCTGGTGGAAGTGAAGAAGCCCAGCGAATCGAAGTATGCCTGGGATTATCTGCACGTGAAGTCGACCATCCCGGCTGATCAGGCTTTCCGCCCGATGAGCGAAGGCAACTGCCCGCTGGTCAAGTAAGCGATACTGTTGCGGCGGGGATGCCGGGCCACCGGCATCCCCAACCGCAACCAGACGCCTTGCAGCGGAAGGCCGCCTTTTTGGCCTTCCCCTCCAAGGCGCCGGCAACGGCGACAAGGGTATAACAGGGTAAAAACAAGGGGGACGTTTCAGCGATGTTCGAGCTGCTCGGCATTCCGCCGCAAGCTTTGTTCGGCCAGCTGCTGCTCGGCCTGATCAATGGCGCATTCTACGCCATGCTGAGTCTGGGTCTGGCGGTGATTTTTGGCCTGCTTAACGTGATCAATTTCACGCATGGCGCACAATACATGATGGGCGCCTTCGTGGCCTGGATGCTGCTGAACTGGGTTGGCGTGCCTTACTGGGGTGCGCTGATCCTGGCCCCCATCGTGGTCGGCGCCTTCGGCGTGTTGCTGGAACGGCTGTTCCTGCGAAGGCTATACCATCTTGACCATCTCTATGGCCTGCTGCTCACCTTCGGCTTGGCGCTGATCGTGGAAGGCGTGTTCCGCAAGCAGTTCGGTTCGTCTGGCCTGCCCTACGAAAATCCGATCCCGGGCGGCCAGCGGCTCAGCTTCATGTTCCTGCCCAATTACCGCGCCTGGGTGGTGGTGTTCTCGCTCGCCATCTGTATCGGCACCTGGTACATGATCGAGCGTACCAAGCTCGGCTCGTATCTGCGCGCTGCCACCGAGCGGCCGGATCTGGTGCAGGCTTTCGGCATCAATGTGCCGCGCATGATCACCCTTACTTACGGCTTCGGCGTTGGCCTGGCGGCTTTGGCTGGCGTGATGGCGGCGCCGATCTACTCGGTCAACCCGCTGATGGGTTCCAACCTGATCATCGTGGTGTTTGCCGTGGTGGTGATCGGCGGCATGGGTTCGATCATGGGCGCCATCGTCACCGGCTTCGGCCTCGGCATCATCGAGGGCCTGACCAAGGTGTTCTACCCCGAAGCCTCCAGCACGGTGATTTTCATCATCATGGCCATCGTTCTCATGATCAAGCCTGCCGGCTTGTTCGGCACGCCCAAGTGAGGCCGCACAGATGTTGAAGAACCGCGAAACCCAAGTCTACATCCTGCTGCTGGCGCTGGCGCTGGTGGCCCCGGCGGTGGTTTACCCCGTCTTCCTGATGAAGGTGCTCTGCTTCGCCCTGTTTGCCTGTGCCTTCAACCTGCTGATCGGCTATGTCGGGTTGCTTTCCTTCGGCCATGCCATGTTCTTCGGCGGCGCCGCCTATATCAGCGGCTACACCGTCAAGGTCTGGGGCTGGGGGCCGGAACTCGGCATCCTGGCCGGCGTGGCCACGGCGGCTTTTCTCGGCCTGATCGCCGGCAGCATCGCCATCCGGCGCCAGGGCATCTATTTCGCCATGGTCACCCTGGCGCTGTCGCAGATGGTGTTCTTCTTCTGCCTGCAAGCCAAGTTCACCGGTGGTGAAGACGGCATCCAGGCCATCCCGCGCCGCGAAGTGCTGGGCTTCATCGATATCAAGAGCGACCTGAACTTCTACTATGTTGTGCTGGCGATCTTTGTGTTCGGCTTCCTGGTGGTGCATCGCGCCATCCACTCGCCCTTTGGCCAGGTGCTGAAGGCGATCCGCGAAAACGAGCCACGCGCCATTTCGCTCGGCTACCGGGTTGATCAATACAAGCTGCTGGCCTTTGTGCTCTCGGCATCGCTGGCCGGCCTGGCCGGCGCCACCAAGGCGCTGGTATTCCAGCTTGCCTCGCTCACCGACGTAACCTGGCAGATGTCGGGTGAAGTGGTGTTGATGACGCTGGTGGGCGGCATGGGCACCATCCTCGGCCCGGTGATCGGCGCCGCCGTGATCATCACCATGCAGAACTACCTGGCCGGCTTCGGCGAGTGGGTGCTGGTGATCCAGGGCGCCATCTTCGTCATCGTTGTGATGGCCTTCCGGCGCGGCATTGTTGGCGAATTCATTGCCTGGTGGCAGCGCCGCAAGGCCTGAACCCGGCCATAATGAACGGAAATGGGGCCTGCGGGCCCCATTTTCATGTCTGCCCGGGCTAATTTTGTTCCGGTTTTGACTGGTCAGGCGCGCCCCGGCACGCCATATTCTGCGCCATGAGCAAAGCGCAGACCGCCCCCAGCCTGGACCGTGAGATCGAAGACCCGGATCGCTTCGCCGATGCGAATTTTCCGGTTTTCATGCCGCATCGCCCGGAACGCCCGGCGAAGAGCGAGGGCGGCATCGCCTATGATCTGCAAGCACCCTATGAGCCGCGCGGCGACCAGCCCACCGCCATCGCCGAACTGACCAGCGGCATGCAGGCCGGCGAGCGCGACCAGGTGCTGTTGGGTGTGACCGGCTCGGGCAAGACTTTCACCATGGCGCAGATCATTGCCCGCTCCGGCCGCCCGGCGATGATCATGGCGCATAACAAGACCCTGGCGGCGCAGCTTTACGGCGAGATGAAAAGTTTCTTCCCGAATAACGCCGTGGAGTATTTCGTCTCCTATTACGACTATTACCAGCCTGAAGCCTATGTGCCGCGCAGCGACACCTATATCGAGAAGGACGCGCAGATCAACGAGCAGATTGACCGCATGCGCCATTCGGCCACGCGCGCCCTGCTTGAACGCGACGATGTGATCATCGTCTCCTCGGTTTCCTGCATCTACGGTATCGGCTCGGTGGAAACCTACACCGCGATGACCCTGCCGCTTGAAGCCGGCAAAACCGTGGATCGCGACGCCCTGCTGCGCCGGCTGGTGGACCTGCAATATCGCCGCAACGATGCCGCCTTCCAGCGCGGCGCCTTCCGCGTGCGTGGCGATGGCATCGAGATTTTCCCCTCGCATATGGAAGATCGCGCCTGGCGCCTGTCGCTGTTTGGCGACGAGCTGGAAAGCATCGTGGAATTTGATCCGCTCACCGGCCAGCGCACCGGCGAGATGAAAAGCGTGAAGCTTTATGCCAACAGCCATTATGTGACGCCAAAGCCGACGCTTCAGCAGGCCATCGAGTTGATCAAGGTGGACCTCAAGCTACGGCTCGATGAATTGGTGAAGATGAACCGGTTGCTGGAAGCGCAGCGGCTGGAACAGCGCACCGCCTTTGATCTGGAGATGATGGCTGCCACCGGCGCCTGCGCCGGCATCGAAAATTACTCGCGCTATCTCACCGGCCGGCCACCCGGCGCGCCGCCGCCGACGCTGTTTGAATATCTGCCCGATAATGCCATGCTGTTTGTGGATGAAAGCCATGTCACGGTGCCGCAGGTCGGCGGCATGTTCCGTGGCGACTTCCGGCGCAAGGCCACCCTGGCGGAATATGGCTTCCGCCTGCCCTCCTGCATCGATAACCGGCCTTTGCGCTTCCAGGAATGGGAGCGTTTCCGGCCGCAGACCGTGTTTGTCTCGGCCACACCCGGCAAATGGGAGATGGAGCGCACCGGCGGCGTGTTCTCGGAACAGGTGATCCGGCCCACCGGGCTGATCGATCCGGTGACCGAAATCCGCCCGGTGGAGCATCAGGTGGACGACCTGCTGGGCGAATGCAAAAAGGTGATCGCCAAGGGTTTCCGCGTGCTGGTGACCACACTGACCAAACGCATGGCCGAGGATTTGACCGAATACCTCAATGACAACGCCATGAAGGTGCGCTACCTGCATTCCGATATCGATACGCTGGAGCGGGTGGAAATCCTGCGCGACCTGCGGCTTGGCGTGTTTGACATCCTGGTTGGCATCAACCTGCTGCGCGAGGGCCTGGATATTCCGGAATGCGCCCTGGTGGCTATTCTGGATGCCGATAAGGAAGGTTTCCTGCGCAGCGAGACTTCGCTGATCCAGACCATCGGCCGCGCCGCGCGTAATGTGGAAGGCAAGGCAATCCTGTATGCCGACCGCATCACCAATTCGATGCGGCGCGCGCTGGATGAAACCGACCGCCGCCGCACCAAGCAGCAGGCCTATAACCTGGAGCATGGCATCACGCCGGAAAGTGTGCGCAGCCAGATCGGCGACATCCTGCAAAGTGTTTACGAGCAGGATCATTACACCGTGGATGTGGCACATGCCGAGGCCGGCCATATGGTGGGCCACAATCTCAAGGCTCATCTGGCCGAACTGGAAAAACGCATGCGCGAGGCTGCCGGCAATCTGGAATTTGAGGAAGCAGCGCGGCTGCGCGACGAGATCAAGCGGCTGGAACTGGCCGAACTGGAAGTGCCGGGTGGCGCCGTGGCACGCAAGCCGCTGGGCTTCGCCGATAATGCCACAGGCTATGCTGCGCCCTTGCCCAGCGGGCGCCCGGCCGGCGGCCGCTCCACGGCTGGCCGCGCCGGCAGCAAACGTACCTTTCGGGGTGCCAAGCGATGACCGGCCAGCAGGATACAGGCTTGGGCGCCGCCCTGGTCACCGGCGGCGCGGTGCGCATCGGCCGCGCCATCTGCCTGGCTTTGGCGGCGCGTGGCTATGCGGTGGCGATCCATTGCAACCAGTCGCAAACCGCGGCCAAAAGCCTGCAAGCTGAAATCATCGCCCAAGGCGGCCGGGCGGCCGTGGTGCAGGGCGATCTTTGTGATCACGCCGCAACACAAACGCTGCTGCCGCAGGCCCAGGCCGCGCTCGGCCCGGTCTCGGTGCTGGTGAACAATGCCTCGCTGTTTGAATACGACCGCATTGACAGCGCCGGCTTGGAAAGCTGGCAGAAACATATGGATGCCAATCTGCGGGCGCCATTTTTTCTCGCCCAGGCTTTCGCTGCGGCACTGCCCGAAGGCATGGCGGGCAATATCGTCAATATCATCGACCAGCGCGTCTGGCGCCTGACACCGCATTTTGCCAGCTACACGCTTTCCAAGGCCGGGCTGTGGACCCTGACCCAGACCCTGGCCATGGCGCTGGCGCCGCGTATCCGGGTGAATGGCATCGGCCCCGGCCCTGTGCTACCCAGCAGCCGGCAAACTGCCGAGCAATTCGCCCAGCAATGGGCCGCCACCCCGCTCCAGCGCGGTGCGGCGCCGGAAGAGATCGCTGCCGGGCTGCTATTCCTGCTTGACGCACCGGCCATGACCGGCCAAATGATCGCTCTGGATGGTGGCCAGCATCTGCCCTGGCCGCCCCCCGGACAGGCCCCCGGACAGGCGGGCCTCGACGATCCGGAGGAGTGAGATGACAATTCACGACCGCGCCCGCGCCGCCTGGGCGGATTTTCCGTTGCCGGCCCTGCAACAGCCCGCACCAGCGTTGCGCCGCGTCTTTGTGCGCGATCTGACGCTGATGGGCAGCATCGGTATCTACCCGGCCGAGCGGGTGCATAAGCAGCGTGTGGTCATCAACCTGGATCTCTGGGTGCTGGAAACCCCGGGCGAGCCGCCGCGCAGCTATGCGGATGTGGTCTGCTACGAGCAACTGGTGAACCGCACCCGCGATCTGCTGGAACAGGGCCATGTTGATCTGGTGGAAACACTGGCAGAAAAACTCGCCGAATTATGCCTGGCCGACCCTCGGGTCAAACGCACGCGCGTTCGGGTTGAAAAACCAGACGCCATCCCTGTCGCTGGCGGTGTGGGGGTTGAAATCGAGCGCCAGGCCGGCTGACGCAGTGCAACAAAAGATTTGGTCACTACCCCTAAATAGGTCTTGACTCTGTCACCCGTTAGAGTCCTGCCAACCAAGTTGTGCACAGCGAACCAAGGCGAATGTTGCGTTGCAGAATCTCCATTGCAGGATGTAGACAGCCTCGGGATAAGCCCAAAAACAGCAATGTCTACAATAGCTTATAAAAACGACACACAGCCAATTCCACAACCTGCGGCCAGCTTACGTTACGTCATGCCCAGTATTGACAAGAGTTTCCCCACAAAGTTATCCACAAGCTTGGGACGTTTCTTTCAAGGCCGTGGAATCGTTGGCTTTTCTGTAACAGCAGCGTGAGCATGACCGAACCCGAGCTGCCTGAAATCCCCGCCCCGCCAGAGCAGGAAACCATCCTGCCGGCTGAATTGCTGCGCGGCGCCACTGTGATTCAGGACAGCCTGCGCAATCTGCCGCTCGGCCCTGGCGTCTATCGCATGATCGATGCCAACGACATCGTGCTCTATGTCGGCAAGGCACGCAGCCTGCGCAAGCGGGTGTCAAATTACGCCAAGTTGAACGGCCTCAGTGTGCGTATCCAGCGCATGGTACGCCAGGTTGTGCGTGTTGATGTGACGGTGACGCATACCGAAGCCGAAGCGTTGCTGCTGGAAGCGAACCTGATCAAGAAGCTACAGCCGCATTTCAACGTGCTGCTGAAAGACGACAAATCGTTTCCCTATATCCTGGTATCACGCGACCATGAATTTCCGCGCATCACCAAACATCGTGGCGCGCGCAATATTCCGGGCGAATATTTTGGCCCCTTCGCCTCCACCGGGGCGGTGAACACGATGCTGCATGCCCTGGCACGGGCTTTCCCGCTGCGTAATTGCACCGATAGCGATTTTGCCAGCCGCACCCGGCCCTGCCTGCAATATCAGATCAAACGCTGCCGCGCGCCCTGCGTCGGCCGCATCGACAAGGCCGGCTACGAAGCCATCATCAGCGATGCCGCCGCCTTCCTCTCCGGCCGCAATCGCAGCCTGCTGACCGAATGGCAGGCGCGGATGCAGGCCGCCAGCGACCGACTGGATTTTGAAACCGCTGCCGATCTGCGCGACCGTATCCGCGCCCTGGCCCATATCAGCCAGAAGCAGGATGTGAATCTGAGCGAGATCGACTATGCCGACGTGATCGCAGCGCATGCCGAGGCCGGCCAGGTCTGCGTGCAGATTTTCTTTTTCCGCGCCGGGCAGAATTACGGCAACCATGCCTATTTCCCCGCCCATGCCCGCGATGTGGCAATCCCTGACGTGATGGATGCCTTCATCGGCCAGTTCTATGCCCAGCGCGAGCCGCCCAAGCTGATCCTGGTGAGCCACAAGATCGAGAATGACGACCTGATCGCCGAAGCGTTGACCCTGCATGCCGGCCACAAAGTGGAACTGGCCTGGCCACAACGCGGCACCAAACGCGATGTGGTGGAACATGCCATCAACAATGCCCGCGATGCCCTGCGCCGCCGCCTGGCCGAAAGCGCCTCGCAGAACCAGCTTCTGCTTGGCGTGGCCGATATCTTCGGGCTGGAAGGCCCGCCCAGCCGCATCGAGGTTTACGACAACAGCCATATCCAGGGCCGCCACGCCATTGGCGGCATGATCGTGGCCGGGCCCGAAGGGCTGCGCAAAAACGCCTACCGCAAATTCAACATTCGCGGTGAGGATATTGTACCCGGCGATGATTACGGCATGATGCGCGAAGTGCTGACGCGCCGCTTCCAGCGGCTGTTGAAGCAGCGCGATGGTGAGGCCGAGTCAGGTCAAGAGCCGGAAACCGGAGCCGACCCAGAGCGCCAGCGCAACGAGGGGGAATGGCCCGACCTGCTGCTGATCGATGGCGGCAAGGGCCAGCTCAGCGCCGTTATGCAGGTGTTGGAGGAGCTCGGCATCCCGGACCAGCCGGTGGCAGCCATCGCCAAAGGGCCGGATCGTAATGCCGGGCGCGAGCAGTTTTTCATGCCGGGGCGCGACCCGTTCATGCTGGAACCGCGCCATCCGGTGCTGTTTTTCCTGCAACGGCTGCGCGACGAGGCACACCGCTTTGCCATCGGCACCCATCGCGCCAAACGCGCCAAGGACCAGATGCGCTCGCCACTGGACGAAATCGCCGGCATCGGCGCAGCACGCAAGAAGGCGCTGCTGCTGCATTTCGGCTCGGCCAAGGAAGTGGCGCGGGCCGGCCTGACCGATCTGGAAGCGGTGGGCGGCATCAGCAAGACGGTGGCCAAGAAGGTTTATGACCATTTCCATGGCGGCTGAAACATTCTGGGGCCATGCCCAAGCCTGTCGCAGCCGACGGCTTTATGCGATAATCATCGCATGCTGAGCAGCCTGCCCAACCTGCTGACGATCTCGCGCATCCTGGCCATCCCGGCGATCTGCGCCGCCTTTTATCTGCCCGGCGCCTGGAGTGCCTGGCTGCCCCTCGCCCTGTTCGCCGCCGCCGGGATCACTGACTGGTTTGATGGTTATCTGGCGCGCAAATGGGGCCAGATGTCCAATCTTGGCCGTTTCCTTGATCCGGTCGCCGACAAGCTGCTGGTCTGCGCCGTGATTCTGATGCTGATCGCCTTTGAGCGTATCGACCGCATCACCTGCCTGGCCGCCGTGGTGATCATGTGCCGTGAAATCACCGTGACCGGCCTGCGTGAATTCCTGGCTGAATTGCGGGTCAAGGTGCCGGTCAGCCGGCTGGCGAAATGGAAAACCACGGCGCAGCTCATTGCGCTGGGTTTCCTGATTGTTGGCGATTATGCCTTTGACTGGATTCATGCCCGCCTGGTGGGCGAAGTGCTGATCTGGATGGCGGCGTTGCTGACGCTCTATACCGGCTGGGATTATCTCAATACCGGCCTGCGCCACATGGCTGCCGCCGATGATGCCCGCGCCAAGGCTGAAACCGGTGCTGACTCGGTAAAAGGCGGCAACTGATGCGCCTTTTGTATTTCGCCACCCTGCGCGAACGCATCGGCCTAGCTGAAGAAGCTGTGATGCTGCCGGCCGGCATTACCACCGTGGCCGAATTGCTGACATGGCTGCGCGGACGCGGTGAGAATTATGCGGCGGCATTATCCGATCCGGCGATGGTGCGCGTGGCTGTGAACCAGGATTACGCGCGCGGGCCAGACCCGGTAGCTCAGGGCGATGAAGTGGCGCTGTTTCCGCCGGTGACGGGCGGCTGAGCATGGCCTGCCAACCGGAAATCCGCGTGCAGCAAGAGGATTTTGACCTCGGCGCCGAACTTGAGCGGCTGACCCGGGGCCGCCATGAAATTGGCGCTGCCGTCAGCTTCACCGGGCTGGTGCGCGATATTGCACCGGGCGCGGCCAACGCCGATAGCAGCATGACGCTGGAACATTATCCCGGCATGACCGAACGGCAACTGACCGCCATCGCGCAGCAAGCCAACGCACGCTGGCCATTGGATGCCTGCCTGATCGTGCATCGTTATGGCACATTGCTGCCGGGTGACCGCATCGTGCTGGTGATAACCGCCTCGGCGCATCGCCAGGCCGCTTTTGATGCCTGCGCCTTCCTGATGGACTGGCTCAAGACCAAGGCGCCGTTCTGGAAGCTGGAGCAAACCGGCGAGAGCCGTCGCTGGGTCGCAGCCAAAGCAGAAGATGATGCTGCTGCGGAGCGCTGGGCTGACTAAGCCAGCCACACCAAATGGCAGATTTCATTGCAGTCAATTTCATTTGTCCCGCTACAACCGTGCGTGTATGGTTGGGTAAGCATATCCGGACGATTGAGGGGGATTCGTCCATGTATCCAATGCGTATGGCAAGCTCGACTGGGAAAAACACTGATAAAGCTCTGGTCGTTGGGAAAATGTGTGAGGCAGCGTAGTCGTTGATGACGCCGGCATCCCCCATCTCAATGGTCAGCGTTAAAACCGAGACCGTGCGCTCCGAAGCGTTGCGCGCCTTGCTGAGCTATTGGCGCGACAAGACGCGGCAGCGCGGCGGCGTGTTGCCGGCGCGGCGCGACCTGCGCCCGGATGAGATGGTCAGCTTCCTGCGTAACGTCTCGCTGATCAATGTCTACGACAACCCGCGCCGCTTCCAGTTCCGCTTGGTCGGCACCGGCATTGTCGCCGCCATGGGGCGCGAAACCACCAGCCTGTGGGTCAACGAAGCGGTCTTCGCCGACCGCACCTCCAAAGTATCGGCCTTCTTCTCACTGCCGGCGGAAACCCGTAACCCGGCCTATGCGGCAGGGCGCTACACGGTCAGCCCGACCGGGCGCGAATTGCAGTTTGAAACCGTGCTCGCGCCGCTCTCCTCGGATGGCAGCAGCATCGACATGCTGCTCGGCGGCCTGGTTGGCGAAACCTTGCAGCGTGATGAACGCATCCGCCTGTTCGATTACGAACGCATCCATCCGATGCTGCTGGATTGAACCAGCAAAAAACGAACTTCGTGTCGCTTCCCAACAAAGATCGTCATGGTACGCGAAGGCGTACCATCCACGTTTTTTTGTTTTGCTGGCCGAAAACAAAGCACTCGTGGGTGGTCGGCCTGCGCCGACCACGACGATTTGTTGTGAACTCTGACCACAACTCATGAGTAGAAACCCAAACCTGACAGCCGCGGACCAAGCCCGGGCATCTGATTTGAATCCAGCGCTGATCGCTGGCGAATTTACTCTGCTGCCGCCTTGCGGGGGCGGATGGCACCCTCGAACGCATCCAGCATCTGCTTGCACAACGCACCTGGCGTGAAGCGATATGGGCCGATTTCTGAAACCGGTGTCACTTCCGCCGCCGTGCCGGTGAGGAAACATTCATCAAAACCGGCCATTTCCTCGGGCTGGATAACACGTTCGATCACCTCGATGCCACGCGCCTTGGCCAGCGCGATCACGCTGCGCCGTGTGATGCCGTCCAGGAAACAATCCGGCGTTGGTGTGTGCAGCTTGCCATCCTTGGCGAAAAACACATTCGCGCCGGTTGCCTCAGCCACCTGGCCGCGCCAATCCAGCATCAGCGCATCCTGGTAGCCCTCACGCTCGGCCTTATGCTTCGAGAGCGTGCAAATCATGTAAAGCCCCGCCGCCTTGGCCTTGGTCGGCGCGGTATTCGGCGCCGGGCGGCGCCAGTCGCTCAATTGCAGGCGAATGCCCTTCATCTTGGCTTCCGGCGAGAAATAGCTCGGCCATTCCCACACGGCGATGGCGAGATGAATCTTGTTGCTCTGCGCCGAGACGCCCATCATCTCGGAACCACGCCACGCCACCGGCCGCACATAACAATCGCGGAAGCCGTTCTTGGCCACGGTGTCGCGGGTTGCCTGGTCGATCTCGGCCAGACTGTAGGGAATGGTGAAATCCATCAATGCAGCCGAATCGATCAGGCGCTGGCTATGCTCGGTCAGCTTGAACACCTCGCCGTCATAAGCGCGCTCACCCTCAAAAACCGACGAGGCATAATGCAGCGCATGGCTCAGCACATGCAGCTTGGCCTCGCGATGCGGCACAAAAACGCCGTCATACCAAATCCAGCCATCACGATCTTCGTAGGTCTGGGTGCTCATGATTCACGCTCCTGAAGCTGCTGGCCCAGGCCAGGCATCGCGCCTAAAGCCTGGGCATTTGTCGAGAATAACGCCACTCAGGTATTATTATTACCAGAGATTGGATATATGCGTAACATTATAAGCAAACTATGTCAACATCACTGCCATATTTTTCGCGCATACCACGCCTGCATCAACGCATGGCCTTGCGACGACTCCGGTCTATGCCCCATATACAGGACATGAGCGATCTCAAGACCATGGCCAACCCGTTGTTTCTGCGCGAGGACGAGCTGCGCCAGGGCATCGAGCTGCTATTCTATGCTTATCGTGACTTCACCCGTGGCCCGGACGAAATTCTGGATCAGTTCGGCTTTGGCCGCGCCCACCACCGGGCGCTGCATTTCATCGGTGGCCATGCCGGCATCACGGTGGCGGAATTGCTCGGGATCCTACGCATCACCAAGCAGAGCCTGTCGCGCGTACTGTCGGCGCTGATCGAGGGCGGCTTTGTGCGCCAGCAGCAGGGCGCCCGCGACCGCCGCCAGCGCCAGCTTTTCCTGACCGAATCCGGCCGCAACCTGGAGCGTCAGATCAGCGCCGTGCAGCAGGCCAAAGTGGCCGAAGCCTATCGCGAAGCCGGCGCCGAGGCGGTAGCCGGCTATCGCAAGGTGCTGGCCGGGCTGATTGACGAGCCGGCCCGCGCCGCCATCCTGCGATCCATCCAACGGCGCTGAGACAACACCATGAGCACGGAACAGCCGCATCTGCTGGTGATCGACGATGACGAGCGAATCCGCACGCTGCTCACGCGCTATCTGACCGGCAATGCCGGTTTCCGCGTTACCGGCGCCGATAGCGCCGAGGATGCCGCTGCCAAGCTGACTGCTGTGAGCTTCGATCTGCTGGTAGTGGATGTGATGATGCCGGGGCAGAATGGTTTTGATTTTGTCGCCGCCTTGCGCAAGGCCGGCAATACTGTGCCGGTGATCCTGCTGACCGCGCGCGGCGAGGCCGAGGACCGCATCACCGGCCTGGAAAGCGGCGCCGATGATTACCTGGCCAAGCCGTTTGAGCCACGCGAGCTGGTGCTGCGCATCCAGGCCATCCTGGCGCGCAGCCATCGCCCGCCGCCGACGCCCACGGCGCGCCCGGTGCGTTTTGGCGACTTCCAGTTTGACATCGTGCGCGGCGAGTTGAAGCGCGGCGACGAGATTGTGGCGCTCACCACCGGCGAGGCAGCCTTGCTGCGGGTGCTGGCGCGGCGCCCCGGCAGCACTGTGCCGCGCGCCGATCTGGCCGATAACAATGCTGGCGGCCTGCTCAATGCCGCTGCCAGCGCCAGTGAAAGCCGGGCCGTGGATGTGCAGATCACCCGCCTGCGCCGCAAGATCGAGGAAGACCCGCGCAACCCGCGCTTCCTACAGACCGTGTGGGGCGAAGGCTACGTGCTGTGGGCCGAGTAAGCGGCCTGCTCAAGCGCATCCTGCCGCGCAGCCTGTTTGGCCGCTGGCTGCTGATGCTGGTGGTGCCGGTGCTGCTGCTGCAAGGCATTGTCACCTATGCCTTCTACGAACGCCACTGGGATACTGTCAGCCGCCGCCTGGCGCTCGGCCTGGCCGGCGATATCGCCATGATGATCGAGCTTTACGAACGCACCAAGGGCACGCCGCAATTCGACGAATATGTTTCGCTGGCCTATGCCCGGATGCAGATTGAGGTGCGCGTGCAAGCGGGTGCCAAACTGCCGGATGATCTGCCGCCGCCAAGGCATTGGTCGATCCTCGACCGCATGCTCAACCAGGCATTATCGGAAATCATCGACGAACCCTTTGCCATCGACACCCAGCGCAACGACGACAATATAGCCGTGCTGGTGGAACTGCCCGATGGCCTGATGGTGACGCTGGCCCGCGCCAAGCGGGTCTATTCCACCAGCACCTATATCTTCATCATGTGGATGGCCGGCGGCTCGCTGTTGCTGCTCGGCATTGCCGCGATCTTTCTGCGCAACCAGATCCGTCCGATCCGCCGTCTGGCCGAAGCCGCCGATGCTTTCGGCAAAGGCCGCGAAATGCCGGGCTTCCGCCCCTCCGGCGCCACCGAGGTGCGTGCCGCCGCCCTGGCCTTTCTGGCGATGCGCGACCGTATCCGGCGCCATATCCGTGAACGCACCGAGATTTTGGCCGGCGTGAGCCATGATCTGCGCACACCGCTGACCCGCATGCGACTGCAATTGTCGCTGATGGAGGGGAGTGCGGAAGCCGAGGAATTGCGCCGCGATGTGATTGAGATGGAAACCATGATCAATGGTTACCTTGCCTTTGCCCGCGGCCAGACCGAGCAGAGCACGGAACTGACTGATCTGGGCCAGCTTTTGCAGGAAGTGGTGGATGATGCGCGCCGCGGCGGGCGCCAGGTTGAACTGAACCAGGACCAGGCCAACATCACGCTGCCGCTGCGCCGGCTGGGCTTCAAGCGCGCCTTGTCAAACCTGGTGGAGAATGCCTTGCGCTATGGCAGCCGGGTGCGGATGGAAATGGCGATTGTTGCCGGCGGCATCCTGATCCATATCGATGATAACGGCCCGGGCATTCCGCAGAAGGAACGGCACAAGGTGTTTCGCCCGTTCCACCGTGCCGACCCGGCACGGCATTCCGGCCAGGGTAATGTCGGCCTGGGGCTTTCCATCGCGCGTGATGCCGTGCTGGCACATGGCGGCGAGATAACGCTGGAACAATCGCCGCTGGGCGGCCTGCGCGCCAGTATCCGGCTGCCGCTATAGGCTCACTCGGCACCTGGCGGCGCCGCGACCTCAAATTTGCGCTCGGCCTGCAAGCGGCCATCACTATCCTTGAGCTGCACGCGCCATTCGCCGGGGCTGATCCGCACCTGCGACCAGATGCGCCAGTTGCGGCTGACATCAACGCGGGCGCGTGACTTGCCGGCCTCACGCTCGCCTTGCAGCCAATGGAACCAGAAGGTCTCGCCATTGCCGACATGGGCGCAATCGAGCCGGGCAAAGGCATAGGCGCGTTCGGCACCGGCCTCGAATTTATCCGTCTCGCCCTGCGGCTCCAGATTGGATACCAGACGCGCGGTGGCGAACTGGCGCACCACGCAATCATGCTCTTCCTGGGCGCGGGCAAGCTTCGGCCACATGAGCAATACAAGGATGAGCAGCGGCAGCACGCGGAACATGGGGGCAAATCGCTTTGAAATCCGAGGGAAACAGACGGCCGTGATTGTCGGCTGGCACATCGCCGTGGTCAACCGCTGAGGCAGTGGCAGGAGCAGCCTCGCAACGCAACCAGAAGATCAGAACATGCGGCCGCCATTATCCACGCGCTGATCCGGCCCAAGCAAAACCACCTGGCCTTGTGCATCCGGCAGCCCCAGCACCAGCACTTCCGAACGCATCGGGCCGATCTGGCGCGGCGGAAAATTCACCACTGCGATCACTTGGCGGCCGATCAATTGTTCCGGCGTGTAATGCACGGTGATCTGGGCCGAGGATTTTTTCACGCCCAGCTCGGGGCCAAAATCCACTTTCAGTTTGATTGCCGGCTTGCGCGCCTCGGGAAACGGCTCGGCCTCGATGATGGTGCCGACACGGATATCGACCTTGTGGAAATCATCGAGCGAAATCATGCCAACCGCCTGTGGATAAGCCAAAACGAAACGGGCGGCGCCATCACTGGCCCCGCCCGTCTGTTTGAACCGATTCCGGCGCTGCTGTCGAGCGCCGAATTAGGGTGCGGACCCATTCTTAGCGGGCCCGGGATTGGTCCAGGCAGGCCGCCGGCTAGGAGCAAATC
>DLGP01000123.1:48209-72792 GCA_002482765.1 Alphaproteobacteria bacterium UBA7691 | reverse complement strand
TCTTGGCGAAGCTCTTGTCGCGCAGGATGCAGGCATTGTTGACCAGCACATCAACCCGGCCCCAGGCATCCAGCGCGCTCTGCACGATGTTTGCCGCACCGGCCGGATCAGACACGCTGTCGTAATTCGCCACTGCCTGGCCGCCGGCCGCCACGATCTCGGCCACCACCTGATCGGCCGCCTTGCTTGATCCGCCAGTGCCATCCACGGCGCCGCCAAGATCATTCACCACCACCTGCGCGCCGCGTGCCGCCAATGCAAGGGCATGGCTGCGGCCAAGCCCGGAACCCGCGCCGGTGACAATGGCGACACGGCCCTGAAAATCGATTGCCATATCCGTCTCTCCCCTCAAGCCTTTTTATAATCGAGCAGCAAATCGCACACCTCGCGCACCGCGCCATCGCCGCCGCGCGCCGTGGTGATATAGGCCGCCACGGCCCTCACCTTGGGCCGCGCATTGGCCACCGCAATCGGCAGCCCGATGGCACCCAGCACACCCAGATCGTTCACATCGTCGGCGACATGCGCCACCTGATCCAGCCCGATGCCAAGCTCGGCGCAGATCGCCTGCAATCTGGGCAGCTTGTCATGCACGCCCATATAACAATGCCGGATGCGCAGCCGTTCGGCGCGCCGCGCAATAGCCGCCGTGTCGCTCTGGGTGATCAGGCAGACCTGCAAGCCGGCCTTCTGCACCTCAACGATGCCATAGCCATCCTGCACATGATATTTGCGCGCCTCGTTGCCATCCTCAAAATAATACAGCCCGCCATCGGTCAGCGTGCCGTCCAGGTCCAGCGACAGCAATTTGACACGGGCAAATTTCTCGATCAGCGACGGCGCAAGCATAAATAACTATTTCTCCCGGATGAAGCGCGCCGATTATGCGCGATTGCGGCCACCATGCCAGGGGCAACGCTGGGTAAAGCCGGCAAAAATTTGCTATTCTGTACCCCGCCATGCTGACCAGCCCGTTCCTCAAACGCCTGACCCTGCTGCCCGAGAAGGCGACGCGCGACGCCTTTCCGTTCAACCGGCTGGCATGGCTGGATGACGATTACGAGATGAGTTTCGCCGCACCCATCACCATCCTGGCCGGCGACAATGGCAGCGGCAAATCGACCTTGCTGGAAGCGATTGCGGCCATGGCCGGCTTTCCGGCCCAGGGTGGCACGCGCGACCATCAATTGCTGAGCCGCGTTGAAGCCAATCCGCTTGCCGGCGCCCTGCGCGCAAGCTGGCTGCCGAAGACCGGCCATGGTTTTTTCTTTCGCGCCGAAAGTTTCTTCAATCTGGCGGATTATATCGACCGCGAAGGCATTCTGGCTTTCTGGGGCAACACGCCGCTACACGCCCAAAGCCACGGCGAATCCTTTCTCGCCACTTTCCGGCACAAGCTCGCCAGCAAACGGCAGACCTTCTTCATCCTGGACGAACCGGAAGCCGCGCTATCACCACAACGTCTGCGCCAGTTCATCCGCCTCCTGGACGAATGGCAGACTTCCGGCCGGGTGCAGGCGATCATCGCCACGCATTCGCCGATCATTATGGGCTTGCCGGGCGCCGATCTGCGCCTGATCACGCCAGATGGCATCCGGCCCTGCGCCTTGCGCGACGTGCCGCATTTCCGCGCGATGCAGGATTTCTTCGCCGATCCGGACAGTTACTATGATGCGGCGGTGAACACGCCGCTGCCGGATATGGATTAGCGTGGTTTTTTCTTTGGCCTGGGCGGGCCGGGATCGTCAACCCAATCGACGATGTGATGCTCCAGCGGGCCGGCCTTCAATTCGGATATCGCCTTGCCGCGCACCGAGACGCCGAGCTTGTGCACCAGATCGCGGTCGCCGCTTTTGAGATAATGCCACCAGGGCAGATCCTTGCCGAGATGCACCCGGCGATAGGCGCAGGTGGCCGGCAGCCAATCCATCTTGGCCACAACAGCCGGGGTCAGCTTGATGCAATCCGGCACGATCTCCTTGCGCTTGGCATAATTCGAGCAGCCACCGGTTTTGCAATCCAGCAGGCGGCAGGCCACATTGGTGGCTTCCAGCGAGCCATCATCGTCTTCCAGCCGGTAGAGGCAGCATTTGCCGCAGCCATCGCAGAGTGATTCCCACTCGCTGGTGGTCAGCTGCTTCAGCGTCTTGCTGCGCCAGAAGGGCGGCGGGTTCGGCATCGCGGCAAATGCGCCTCAGCGCTTGTTATGCTTGGCGATGAACGCGGTGACACGCGGGGCGATTTCCTCGCGCCAGCGGCGGCCGTTGAACACACCGTAATGCCCCACGCCGGCTTGCAGATAATGCTCGCGCTTGGCATTCGGGATACGTTCGCAGATGGTATGCGCCGCATGGGTCTGGCCGATGCCGGAAATATCATCCAGCTCACCTTCCACGGTGAACAAAGCGGTGCGGTCGATGGCATTGGTATCAACGATCTGGCCGCGCCAAGGGAAACGCCGCAGCGGCAGCAGATGTTCCTGAAACACACGCTGCACCGTCTCCAGATAATATTCCGCCGGCAGGTCCATCACCGAGAGATATTCGTCGTAGAAGGTCTTATGCTGCCGGGCGCTGTCGCCATCGCCCTGGATCAGATGGTGGAACAGCCGCACATGGGCGCCAACATGGCGATCCAGGTTCATGCTCATGAAGCCGCTGAGCTGGATGAAGCCAGGATAAACCCGACGCATGAAACCCGGATAATTCACCGGCACATGATTGATCACCGAATGCTCAAACCACTCAATCGAGCGTTCCTGCGCCAGCGTGTTGGGCACGGTGGGGCTGAGCCGGGTATCAATCGGGCCGCCCATCAGGGTCATCGAAGCCGGGCTATTGGCATCGCGCGCCTGATTCATCAGCGCCACCGCCGCCAGCACCGGCACGCTGGGCTGGCACACGCCCATCACATGGGTGTTGGGGCCAAGATGGTGCAGGAACTGGATCACATAGTCGATGTAATCATCCAGGCCGAAAGCGCCCTCGCGCAGCGGCACCTGGCGCGCATCGCGCCAATCGGTGATGTAAACCTCGTGATTGGGCAGCATGGCTTCCGCCGTGCCGCGCAGCAACGTGGCATAATGGCCGGAAAGCGGCGCCACGATCAGCAGCTTGGGATCACGGCCCGGCTCCACGCCTTCACGCTTGAAATGTTTAAGCTGGCAGAAGGGCAGCCGCAGGGTCACCTGCTCGCTCACTGCATGGCGCTTGCCGCGCACCATGGTGCTTTCAAAGCCGAATTTCGGCTTGTCATAACGCCGTGTGATGCGCTCAAACACTTCCAGCCCGGCCGCCAGACCGCGCGCCACCGGCGTGAAGTTTGCCGGCAGATACGGCAGGTTCAGCAGATTGGCATGTGCTTCGGCAACCATACGCATCGGTGCCATGGCAGCATGCTGCCATTCGTGCAGTTGATAGAGCATCCGGGTCCCACCCCTGAATTGCCGACCGAACAAGCGTTCGATCCATTGACCCGAATAGCATTACAACAAAAAGACACCAAGAATAGTTAAATTTTGCACTGCAAAAAATTTCCCGGACAGGCTCTTGACCTGCCGGGCTGCTACGGTTCAGAGCGCCGCCTTGACTCGCTTGGCTATTTCTTCCGGCGTGGCGTTGTGGCGAAAATGCGCCACATATTTGCCATCGCGGCTCATCAGATAGAGAAAGCCGGAATGATCCACCGAGTAATCCAGGCTGGAATTCGGCAGCTTCACTTTCTGATAATACACGCGATACGACTTCGCCACTGCGGCAATCTGCTCCGGCGTGCCGGTCAGGCCCACCATGCGCTCGTGAAAACTCTGCACATATTCCTTCATCGCCGCCACGGTGTCGCGTTCGGGATCAACCGTGATCAGGATCGGCACCACCTGCTCGGCTGCGGCAACGCCCATCTCGTCCAGCGCGATAGCTACAGTCTGCAACGCGGTGGGGCAGATATCCGGGCAGGAGGTGAAGCCGAAATACACCAGTTGCAGCTTGCCGCGAAAATCCTTGTCGGTGACGCTGCGGCCTTCCTGATCCGTCAGGCTGTAGGGGCCGCCAATGCTGACTTCGCCGATACCGGCTTCCTGTCGCTCGCCGCCCTCAAGCCAACTCACCAGGGCAAAGCCGCCGAAAGCCAAAGCCGCAGCCAACGCGGCCACAATCACGCCGCGCAGCAGACCGCGCATTGCCGTATTCATGATGCCTTGCCTCCCATTTCCGCTGCTGCTTGATCAATGATGCGCGCGAGCAAAATATCGCGCTGGCTCAGGCCGCCGGCATCATGGGTGGTGAGCAGGATATCGACGCGGTTCCACACATTGAACCATTCCGGGTGGTGATCCGCCTTTTCGGCCGCCAAGGCAATCCGCGCCATGAAGCCAAAAGCGACGTTGAAATCCTTGAAGCGCAGGCTGCGCTGAATTGCATCCCGACCTGGCACCAAGGCCCAGGCGCTTAATTCGTTCAGCGCCGCCTCGCGTTCAACGCCCGCCAGCTTGGCAATGGCCATGGAAGCCCCCTGCTCTCGCGCTATACAAAAGTTGCCGTTGCGTTTACCTATCTCGGACATAGTTTCACCGCAACCACCTGGGACAACACGCCGCATGGCCAGCCATTCACATATCGGTGCGGAGCGCCTGGCGCCGAGCCTCGACGACATTGCCGCGCTGGCCGAAAGCGAGCGCTCCCGCCTGATGCCGGCCCTGGGCCGCTACCTGGAAGGCATCCCGTTCCGCATCGAGGAATTCGCCGATGACGAAGTGCTGGCGGCGATGGGGATTGAAAACCCCTTCGAACTGCTGGGCCTGTATCACGGCGGCAGCCTGCTGGCCGAGGAAACCGCCGCCACCGGCACCATGCCGGCGCTGATTTTCCTCTATCGCCGGCCGATGCTGGATTACTGGTGCGAAACCGGCGAGCCGCTTGGCCGCGTGGTGCGCCATGTGCTGATCCACGAGATCGGCCACCATTTTGGCCTCTCCGACGACGACATGGAGCGGATCGAGGCGGCGACCGACTAAATCAACCCGCGCAAAAAGGCCGGCACAATCTCGGAGGCCGGGCCGTAGCGTTTTTCGGCAAACACGCTATGGCCCTCTGAAGGCTCCAGGTTCAGCTCCACCGTATGCGCGCCCTGGCGCCGCGCTTCGGCAACAAAACCGGCCGCCGGATAGACATTGCCCGACGTGCCGATGGAGATGAACAGGTCGCAGGCGGCCAGCGCCTGCTCGATCTGCGCCATGCCAAGCGGCATCTCGCCGAACCACACCACATGCGGCCGCAGATAGCCCGGCGTGCCACAGGCCGGGCAGGCCGTGGCAAGGTCGATATCCTGCCGGCATTCGCGCTGATCGCCGCAATTCTCGCAGCGTATCTTGAGCAATTCGCCATGCATATGCAGCAGCCGGGTCGAGCCGGCGCGCTCATGCAGGTCATCCACATTCTGCGTCACCAGCAGAAAATCCCCCGGCCATTGGCGCTCCAGATCAGCCAGCGCGGCATGGGCCGGATTGGGCGCAGCCTCCAGCAGATTGCGGCGCCGCGCATTGTAGAATTCATGCACCAGGGCGGGATTGCGCGCAAAACCTTCCGGCGTGGCTACATCACGCAGATCATATTGTGTCCACAGCCCGTCCTTGTCGCGAAACGTGCCAAGGCCGGATTCCGCCGAGATGCCGGCGCCGGTCAGGATCACCAGTGATTGATAGCGCAAGGCCATGTCAGCTAATCACCATAGCCATAGGCCGGCATGAAAGCGCGGCGTTCCTGTTCCCAGGATTCACGCTCGCGGGCTTCCTCGGCGCGTTCCCAATCCTCCGCCTCGTCAGCCATCCAGGCATGATCGTCATATCCATCCAGGCGATAAACCCGCTCCGGCGTATAGATCGCGCCGCCATGCGAGAGAAAGCTGGAATAGAGCACGAAGCGGTCGCAACTGAAGGCCGGGGCGCTGAACAACGCATGATGCACCAGATAGGCACCAAGCCGATCTATCGGTGGCTGGTTGAGCCGCGCCAGGGTGACATGCGGCGCAAATTTACGCCTATCCGGCGGCAGACCGAGCCGCGCCATGGCGCCATCGATCTTTTCATGCAGCCGGTCCAGCCCCGGCGCCGGCCGCGTGCCGGCCCACAGGCTGCGGGCGGCGCGCTTGTCGCCGAAAGTGCCAACCCCATGCAGCGCCAGATCAAAGCTGGGCATCTGGATGCCGGCCAGTTCATCCGCCACATGGCGGGCGGTGCGGCCATCCACTTCGCCGATGAAACGCAGCGTGAGATGGAATTGCTCGGGGTTGACCCAGCGGGCGCCGGGCAGGCCGGAACATAATTCGCTCAGGGCCGATGCAGTGGCCTCAGGCATTGAAAGCGCAACGAAGAGACGGACCATAAGCGGTACTCCTCTCACGAGGGGCTTCCCGCGACGGGGTGCGCCGCGAGGCTGGCCAGCCGCCCGGCCGGCTAAGGCAGATCAGGCGGCAGGATTGGGTTGATCGCGATGGATCGCTGCAATGCCGTCGAGCACCTCCTGCGGCAGTTTGATGTTGATGCTGTCGATATCCGCCTTGAGCTGCGCCAGGCTGGTGGCGCCGATGATATTGGCGGTAAGGAAAGGCTGCGCGTTGACAAAAGCCAGCGCCATCTGCGCCGGGTCCAGGCCATGCTGGCGTGCCAGGGCAACATACCGTTCAGTAGCGCGCTCAACCTGCGGATTGGAATAGCGCGTGAAGCGGGTGAACAGGCTGAGCCGGGCGCCGGCCGGCTTGGCGCCGCCGAGATATTTGCCGGCCAGCACACCCATCGCCAAGGGCGAATAAGCCAGCAGGCCCACAGCCTCGCGCTGCGCCACTTCTGACAGCGACGCCTCATACCAGCGATTAAGCAGGTTATAGGGATTCTGGATCGTGGCGATGCGCGGCAGCAGGGCATCCGCCTCGGCCGCGGCGACATGGCGCATCACGCCCCAGGCGGTTTCGTTGGAAACGCCAAAAGCGCGAATCTTGCCCATCTTGATCAGCTCGGCCATCGCCGCCAGCGTCTCGCTGATCGGCACCGAGTCTTCATCATTATAGGGATACTCGCTGCGGCCAAAATTGGTCGTCACACGATCCGGCCAATGGGTCTGGTAGAGATCGATATAATCGGTGCCAAGCCGCTTCAGGCTTTTGTCGACCGCCTCGAAAATCTGCTTGCGGCTCAAATCCGGCGGCAATCCGCTATCGCGCAGCCAGCCGAATTCGCCACGCGGGCCACCGCCGCGCCCGGCCACCTTGGTGGCAATCACCACCTTGTCACGATTCTTGCGCGCCTTGAGCCACGAGCCGATGTAACTTTCGGTGCGGCCCTGGGTTTCCGCCTTGGGCGGCACCGGATACATCTCGGCAGCATCCAGGAACGTGATGCCGCGCTCCAGCGCATAATCAAGCTGGGCATGCGCCTCGGCTTCGCTGTTCTGCTCGCCCCAGGTCATGGTTCCCAGGCAGATCAGGCTCACCTGGATATCAGTACGACCCAGACGACGAAACTCCATGACGCATATCCTTACCAGCGAAACACTGACGATATATTGTATGTGTGCGCTGCAAACGACAACAACTAATTGCGGTTTATCTGCGCTTTCAGCGGCCGGAAACGTCAAGTTTCGTTACAACATTTCGCTGATTAGCGAAAACTCATTTGAATCAATCAGATAAAATCACTACACGCTACAGGATAGGTGGCTTGGCGAGGGTATAAACGTTAAGCTATCTGGAGTTTTTTTGGTTGTATCGGCATTCTACTCCACATTACCATCCATCCCTGTCCCGTATCGAAGAGCCTATGTCCGATCCAGCCAAGTCCGCCACCAAGTCCCTACCGCTCGGCCGCCTGTTTCGCATTGGCCTTGGCCTGCTGCTGCTGGGCGTGTTCGGCTATGCCCTGGTGCCGGGGGTATTCTACGCCCAGCATCCGGTTGGCCATGTTAATGCCGACCTGGTGACATTGCGGGCTGCCATTGATGGTCAACTGGCCTATGGCGATATCCGCGCCGGCCAGCGTGTGCTGCGCGGCCAGCCCATCGCCATGCTGCGCGACCCGCCCGACCGCGATGTGCGGCTGGCCAATCTGCTGGCCCAGGCCCAGGGCCTGGACGAGCGCATCCAGGGCCTGGACACACAATTGGCGGGCCTGACGCCATTCCTGGAACGGCTGAAAGCCGATAGCGACAGATTCCGCCTTGCCGTGATGGCCAATCTGGACGCACAGATCGCCACGGCGGCGGCGCGGGTCAAACAGGGCGAAGCCAATGCCGCTTTGCTGCGAGCGCAATTGCAGCGCATCGTGCCGCTGGCAGCCAATTCCTTTGCCAGCGCGGCTGAACTGGATCGCCGCCGCGCCGAGGCCGAGGCGGCACAGGCCGATGTGGTGGCCCTGAAAAAAAACCTGGAAAGAGTGCAGCAGGAACGCGACGCCGCTTCACATGGTGTCTATCTCAGCGATTCCTACAACAATGCCCCCTATTCGCAGCAGCGCCGCGACGAGATCGAATTGCAGCGCCTCAGCCTGGCCACCCGCAAAGCCGATCTCGAAGCCGAGCGCGGCCAGTTGGAACGCCAGTTGGCAGCCGAACGGCGCCGCCGCGAAATGACCGGCGTGGCCGCCGTGCTGGCGCCAGTGGATGGCATCCTGTGGCGCTTCATGGAAAGCAACGGCAGCACGGTTGGCACCGGCGCCGCCCTGGCGCAGATTGTTGATTGCCGCCGGCTGTTTTTTGAAGTGCTGCGGGATCGCCGCGACCCCGAATTGCTGGCGATTGGCGATGAGGCACGGGCTGAAATCGACATCGCCGGCCAGCGCGGCAGTTTTCCCGCCAAGCTGATCGGCCTGCGCGGTGAGGCTGATGGCGACCGGCGCGAATTTGCCCTGGCGCTGCCCGGCTCGCCGGAACAGATGCGGCTGGTTTTTGCTCTCGATCTAGGCAACAGCATCGCCACCGGCGCCGATAGCTGCCCGATTGGCCGCAACGGCCGCCTGGTGACCAGCGACACCGTGTTCAGCCGCATCGGCCGCCGCCTGCAAGCATTGCCCGCCAGCCTGGGTGATCTGCGCCGGCTGATTTCCTGAAGCCGCCGTGATCGAAGCCCTGATCCCGATGCTGCCGGCGCTGGTGCTGCTGGCCGGCGCCGCCTTGCTGCTGCCGATGCTGAAACCCAGCAGCCCCTGGCCGCGGCGTATTTTTATCCTGATCGTGGCCGGCCTGAGCCTGCGCTATTTCCACTGGCGCATTTCCACCACCTTGCCGCCCACCAGCCAGCCGCTGGATTTTGGTTTTGGGCTGCTGTTTCTGGCGCTGGAACTGATGCTGGCCTTCAGCACCTGCATCTGCCTGCTGACTTTCTGGCATATCCGCAACAACACGCCGCAGGCTGATGCCTATGAAGCACACCATCGTGGCCGCCGCGACCTGCCGAAAGTGGATGTGTTCATCCCGACCTACAATGAATCCTGGGAGGTGCTGGAACGCAGCATCCTGGGCGCCCGCGCGCTGGATTATCCCAATTTCAGCGTCTGGGTGCTGGACGACACACGGCGCGACTGGCTGCGCGACAAATGCGCCGCGCTGGGGGTGCGCTATCTGCGTCGACCCGATAACAAAGGCGCCAAAGCCGGCAATCTCAACCACGCACTCAGCATTTCCAAGCAGGAAACCGACGCGCCCTTCATCATGGTGCTGGATGCGGATTTTGTGCCGCGCGGCAATTTCCTGCTGCGCGCCGTGGGCTTTTTCGACGATCCAAAAATTGCCCTGGTGCAGACGCCGCAATTTTTCTTCAACCCCAACATGCTACAGCATAACTTCATGCTGTCGGAATCCTGGGTGGATGAGCAGCGGTTTTTCTTCGACACCTTGCAGCCGGCCAAGGATGGCTGGGATGTGGCCTATTGCTGCGGCACCTCGTTTGTGGCGCGCCGCGCCGCCATCGAGGCAATTGGCGGCTATCCCACCGAAACCATCACCGAAGACATCCTGCTCAGCTTCAAGCTTATCGATGCCGGCTACATCACACGCTATCTGAACGAGAAGCTGTCAAACGGCCTGGCGCCGGAAACCATCAACGAATATATCGGCCAGCGCACCCGCTGGGGCATCGGCGCGATTCAGTCGCTGTTTGTGCAGGTGGGGCCGTTTGGGCGCAACAATCTTGGCCCCTTGCAACGGCTGCTATTTCTTGAAACCGCGAATTACTGGCTCAGCCTGCCCACTTTCTGCCTGTTTTCGCTGTTTGCGCCGCTGCTCTATTGGTATGGCGGCATTTCCATCCTGCGTACCGAAATCGGCGATTACGCCTATTTCTTCATGCCGGCCTTTCTGTCTTCAACAGCGTTTTTCATCTGGGTATCGGGCGGCCGCATTGTGCCGATCCTCACCGACTTGACCGAATTTGTCTGCGCCTCACGGGTGGCACCGGCCGTGTGGTCGGCCCTGCTGCTGCGCAAGACACAGGTATTCCGCGTCACCGCCAAAGGCCTGCTGACCGACCGCATCATGGTGAACTGGCCGGTTTTCTTGCAAGCCGGCACCTTATTTGTGCTGACCATCCTGGCCATCCTGGTGCTGCGCGCCAGCCTGGTGGATGGCCGCCTGGCCGATGGCGGCGATCCGGCGCTTTATACATTCTGGAGCTGCTGGAACCTGCTGATCCTGGCCCTGGTGATGCTGCTGGCGGTGGAGCGGCCCCGCCTGCGCCGCGAGGAACGCTTCAATGTGAATGAGCCAGCCAGCCTGCTTTGGAACGGCGAAAGGCTGCCGGTGCATGTAGAGGATATGTCAGTATCCGGCGCCCGCCTGATCTTCGACCCGGCACAGGTGCAGGCGGAAACCCTGCGTGATGCCGAACTGGCCATCGATATTCTGGGCATCGGCCCGGCCGCCGCGCTGATCACCGATGCCGGCGGCAATCACGCCCATCTGCGCTTCAGTGCCACCGCGCCGCGCGAAGCGATTATCACCAAACTCTATGCCGGCGATTATGCCAGCGTGGCCAACCAATCCACCATCGGCACCGCGCTCGGCGACGTGTTCAAACGCGCCTTCGGCTTCAGCAAATAGGGCAACACCAGCTCACAACAATAAATCGCAGCTGCCACAATCGCACATGCCCCAGGGTGCATTTGAGCCTTTATTGCCACTTTACTTGCAAACCACTATTCAGAATCGATTTATTATCTTCAAAAAACGATAAAAGTGGCGAAATATAACTATTCCGCCACCCCAAAATATGGGTCGGACGGCCGTTATCGGTTCAGGGGGGCAAGGGCATGCTGAATTTATCGATCCGCACCACACTGGGACTCATCATCGGCCTACTCGGCATCATGCTGGTGGGGGTCAGCATCAACGCCATGCTCGGCGCGGTGGAGCGCAGCAAGGCGGCGCAGCGGGTTTCCGCTTTGGCGCCGATCAGCCAGGCCTTTTTCCGCACCTTGCAGGAGCATCGGCTGGAACGCGGCAATATCCTGATTGCCTTGCGCAATGCCAATGCGGCCGACGACACATTGAACAAGAATATCACCCAGCAGCGCGACAATGCCCGCGAAGGCTTTGCCAGCGGCATGAAGCAGCTTGCCGCCCTTGGCAATCTGCCCGGTGCGGCGCCATTGCTGGCGCGGCTCAAGGCCGGACATGATGCGGTGGAAGCATTACGCCCCAAAGTGATGAGCGCCATCAGCCAGCCGCAGGCCCAGCGCGATGCGCAAGCCATGCGCGACTGGCCGACGGTGACACAGAGTTTTCTCGACAGCGTGGAAGCCGCCTCGGATTTTCTCGAAGCCTCGCTCAAGATGGTCGATCCGATGGTGGACCAGTTGCTGAGCGTGAAGCGCACCGCCTGGGTGGCGCGCAATTACAGCGGCTCGCTGGTGCTGCGGCTGCTGAGTGCAATGAGCGGCGGCCAGCCCTGGACATTGGCTGAAGTAGCCGCCGGCGCGCAGGATAATGGCCGCCTGCTGACCGCCTGGGCCATGATCGAGGAAGCCGCTGCCCGCAGCGACACGCCGCCTGCCGTGGCGCAGGCCGCCGACCGGGCCAAGGCTTTCTTTGCGCCGCAGCAGGCCGAGGAACGCCTGGTGATTGCCCGCGCCCTGGCCAATGGGCAGGCTTCGCCGGTGCCGCAAAGTGAATTCCAGCCGCGCGCGGTGGCCGGCCTGGCCTTGTTCAACGACATCGCCAATACCGCGCTGAATGAATTGATCCTGCGCGCCGAACAGCAAAGCGGGCATGCGCGCCAGGGCCTGATCCTTTATGGCGCCTTGCTGGCCGTGGCGGTGCTGTTCACCGGCTTTGGTTTCCTGATTGTGCAATGGCGCGTCAGCGGCCCGATCACCGGCATGACCGAAGCGATGCAGCGCCTGGCCGGCCGCGATCTTGCGGTGACCATCCCCTATGTTGAGCGTGGCGCCGAGATCGGCCGCATGGCCAAGGCTTTGCAAGTGTTCAAGGACAACATGATTGCCCGAGAACAGGCCGAAGCGGATATCGCCCGCCAGCGCGAGGAAGCCGAAAGGCTGCGGCTGGAACGCGAAGCGCGTGAGACGGCGGCCGGCGCGGAAATCGCCGCCCTGGTCAATCAGGTGGCGCGCGGCGATCTGGGCAGCCGCATCAATGAAGCCGGCAAGGATGGCTTCTTCCTCAGCACCAGCCAGGAACTGAACCGCCTGGCCGCCACCTTGCAGGCGATGAGCGAGGAACTTGCCACGGTGATGGGCGGCATGGCCGATGGTGACCTGACACGCCAGGTGCGCGGCGATTACCAGGGCGTGTTCGGCCAGATCAAGGATGGTGTGAACAGCATGGCCGAGCATATGCGCGATTTCGCCGGCCGGCTGACCGTGACGGCGCAATCGGTGCGCACGGCTTCGGATGAAATCTCCACCGGCAGCCAGGATCTGGCCAGCCGCACCGAAAGCCAGGCCGCCAGCATTGAGCAGACCGCCGCGTCGATGCACGAGATCACCACCACGGTGAAGCAGAATGCCGATAACGCCCAGGCCGCCAACCAGCTTGCCACCACGGCCCGCGACACGGCGCAGAGGGGCGGCAGCGTGGTGCAGGATGCGGTGCAGGCGGTGACACAGATCGAAGAGAGTGCGCGCAAGATCAGTGATATAGTGGGGCTGATCGACGAAATTGCCTTCCAGACCAACCTGCTGGCGCTGAATGCCTCGGTCGAGGCCGCCCGGGCCGGCGAGGCCGGCAAAGGTTTCGCCGTTGTGGCGCAGGAAGTGCGCGCCCTGGCGCAGCGCAGCGCCAATGCCTCCAAGGACATCAAGGCGCTGATCAATGCCTCGAATGCGCAGGTGAAAACTGGCGCCAGCCTGGTGAACCAGACCGGCACGTCATTGACCGATATTGTCGCCGCGATCAAAAAGGTCTCGGATATCGTGGCCGAGATTGCCGCAGCCAGCCGCGAACAGGCCACCGGCCTGGATCAGATCAACACCGCCGTGGGCAGCATGGACGAGATGACCCAGCGCAATGCGGCTTTGGTCGAGGAAACCACGGCGGCGGCGCAATCGCTTTCCGGCCAGGCCCGCGATCTGGCGCAACTGGTCGGCTTCTTCAAGCTGGATGGCAGCGCCCGTCCGGCCCCGACAGCGGCCCCAGCAGCAAAACCCGCCGCAGCACCGCCGCCGGCTGCAAAGCCGGCCATGCTGAAGCCGGCAGCAATAAAGCCCGTTGCCGCCAAGCCGGCGCCAATGCCAGCGCCCGCCCTCAAACCAGCAGCCAAGCTGGCAGCAAAACCAGCAGAAGCGCCCAAGCCGGCGCCGAAGCCGGCGGCCGACGACGATTGGCAGGAATTCTGAGGCCGCGCGGCTTCAGCGCTTGAGCCATGCGGCAACCTGCGGCTGGATACGCTTCACCATCTCGGCCACACCGTCGCGGTTGGGATGCATGCCGTCATCCAGGGTCAGGTCGCGCCGGGTGGCGACGCCATCGAGAAAAAACGGATAAAGCGGCAGCTTGTATTTCTCCGCCAGGGCCGGATAGAGGCCGTTGAAGCGGCGGGCATAATCCTCGCCCAGATTGGGCGCCGCCAGCATGCCGATCAGCAGGGTCTTGACCCCGGCCTGCTGGAGCCGCGCCAGGATGCGGTCGATATTGGCCTGGGCATTCTCCGGGCTGAGGCCACGCAGCATGTCATTGGCGCCGATTGCCACCAGGGCATGGGTCGGCTTGTCGGCCAATGACCATTCCAGCCGCGACAGCGCACCTGCCGAAGTATCGCCGGAAACGCCGGCATTGATGATGCTGACTTGCGGCAGGCCGGCAGCGCGCAGGGCCTTTTCCAACTGCGCCGGAAATGCTGCATCGGCCGGCAGATTGTAGCCGGCGGTGAGGCTGTCACCCAGCGCCAGCACCCGGATCGGGGCGGGTTGCGCCTGCACCGCCGGCGAAAACGTGACCAGGAACACGGCCAGGGCGATGAAAAACGCCAGCAGCGGTTGGCGCTGGCGCAGGAAACGCCCATATATTTCGTGTAAAGGAACCATGACACGCATGACAACCACTCCCTCAGCCGACCCGAACCAGCCCATTATCCGCCTGGCGGACGTGAAGCTCACTCTCACCAGCACGGCTGGACCGGTCAATATCCTGCGCGGTGTTGATCTCACGGTTGCAGCCGGCGAGCGGATTGGCATTGTCGGGCCATCGGGTTCGGGCAAATCCACCCTGCTGGCCGTGCTGGCCGGGCTTGAAGGTGTCAGCCACGGCCAGGTGCATGTGGCCGGCGCCGACCTGAACGGCTTGAGCGAGGATGCCCTGGCGCTGTGGCGCCGCAGCCGGATTGGCATCGTGTTCCAGGCCTTCAACCTGATCCCGACCATGAGCGCGCTGGAGAATGTGGCGGTGCCGCTGGAACTGGCCGGGGTGGCGGATGCCTTTGCCCGCGCCAAGGCGGCGCTGGCGCAAGTGGGCCTCGGCCATCGCGAAACGCATTATCCGGCACAGCTTTCCGGCGGCGAGCAGCAGCGTGTGGCGCTGGCCCGCGCCGTGGCGCCGCGCCCGGCTTTGCTGCTGGCTGATGAACCAACCGGCAACCTGGATGGCAGCACCGGCCAGAGCATCATCGAATTGCTATTTGGCGAAGCGGCCCGGCTGGGTTCCACCCTGATCCTGATCACCCATGATCCGGCCCTGGCCGAGCGCTGCGACAAGGTGGTGCGTATCGAGGATGGCCGCATCAAAAGCATCACCCCCGGTCAGGCTGCCATGCAGCAGGCAGCAGACTGATGCTGTCATTGCGGCTTTCCTGGCGTGAATTACGCGGCGGCCTGCTTGGCTTTCGCCTGTTTGTTGCCTGTCTCGCGCTCGGCGTTGCCACCATCGCCGGCATCGGTTCGCTCAGTTCCGCCATCGTTGCCGGCCTGGAGCGCGATGGCCGCCTGCTCTTGGGCGGCGATATCGAATTCCGCCTGATTCATCGCCCGGCTACACCACAGGAGCGTGGCTTCCTCGATAACCAGGGCCAGGTTTCCGAAACCGTGCAGATGCGCGCCATGGGCCATGCCCCGGCCAGCGACCAGAGCACACTGGTGGAATTGAAGGCGGTGGATGCTGCCTATCCGCTGCTCGGCGCGATGGCCTTGCAGCCGGCGCAGCCGCTGACCGATGCCTTGGCCCGGCAGGGCAATATCTGGGGCGCGGTGGTGGACGAACAGGCGCTGATCCGCCTGGATGCCAAGATCGGCGACGAATTGCGCATCGGCGAAGGCCGCTTCCGCATCACTGCCACCATCGCCCGCGAACCTGATCGCGCCACCGAGGGCCTGACCCTGGGGCCGCGTGTGATGCTGGCCCGCGCCGCTTTGGATGCCACCGGGCTGGTTCAGCCCGGCTCGTTGAGCTTTTTCCATTACCGCGTGGCGCTGGCGCCCGGCATAACCTCTGAAAGCGTAACCGAAGGCGCCAAGCGTGATTTTGCCGAAAGCGGCTGGCGCATCCGTGACTGGCGCGGCGGCAATCCCGGCCTGCGCCGTTTCCTGGATCGCGCCGGGCTGTTCCTGGTGCTGGTCGGCCTCACGGCTTTGCTGATCGGCGGCGTTGGCGTGGCCAATGCCGTGCATGCCCATATGCAGGCCAAGACCGCCACTATCGCTACGCTGAAATCGCTCGGCGCCACCACGGCGCTGATCTTCCGGGTTTATCTGTGGCAGACTTTCCTGCTGGCCGGGATCGGCATCGCCATCGGCTTGGGCCTGGGCGCATTGCTGCCCATGCTGGCTACACAGGCCCTCAGCGCCGCGCTGCCGGTGCCGTTGGCAATCGGCATCTATTGGGAGCCGCTGCTGGTGGCTGCGCTCTATGGCTTTCTGGTCGCCCTGGCCTTTGCGCTCTGGCCGCTGGCCCGCGCCGCCGATATCCGCCCGGCCGCGCTCTATCGTGATCTGGTGACACCGGGGCTGAATTGGCCGCGCTGGCCCTATCTCGTTGCCACCGCGCTGCTGTTCATCGCGCTGGCCAGCCTGGCGATTTTCTCGGCCGAAGTGCCGCGCTTCGCCGCCTATTTTGTGCTCGGCGCCACGATCAGTTTTGGCTTTTTCCGCCTGCTCGCCTGGGGCCTTGGCAAAGTGGCCGGCAAGATCGAACCGCCGCGCGGCAGTGGCCGCTGGGGTGCCCGGCTGCGCCTGGCCTTCGCTGCCCTGCACCGGCCCGGCTCGGCCACGGCCAGCCTGATGCTGTCGCTTGGCGTGGCGCTGACTCTGCTGGTGACCATGGCGCAGGTGGAAGGCAACCTGCATGCCCAGGTGGAAGAACGCCTGCCGGACGAGGCACCGGCATTTTTCTTTGTTGATATCCAGCCGGATCAGCTTGAAGCCTTCCGCGCCCTGGTGGCGGCCACGCCAGGCAGCGGCGCGGTGCAGACCGTGCCGAACCTGCGCGGCCGTGTGGTGAAGGTGGGCGATGTGCCTGCCGAACAGGTGCAGGTCAATCCTGAACAGCGCTGGGTGCTGCAAGGCGACCGTGGCCTGACCTATTCACGCACCCTGCCGGAAGGCTCCAGCCTGGTGGAAGGACAATGGTGGGCAGCGGATTATGACGGCCCGCCGCTGATCTCGCTGGAAGAAGCCGCCGCCAAGGGCCTGGGCGTGAAGATCGGCGACAGCCTGACGGTGAACATCCTCGGCCGCGACATCGAGGCGCGGATCGCCAATATCCGCCGGCTCGACTGGTCGTCGCTCGGCATCAACTTTGTCATCGTATTCTCGCCCGGCCTGCTGGAACGCGCGCCGCATACCCATCTTGCCACCGTGAAAGCCTCGCCTGAAGGCGAGACCGCCTTGTTCAAGGCCGTGACCCGGCAGATGCCCGGCATTTCGGTGATCCGCATGAAGGATGTGCTGACCGAAATCAACAACCTGGTGACCAAGCTGGGCAGCGCAGTGCGCGGCGCCGCCGTGGTCACCCTGGTGGCCGGCCTGTTGGTGCTGGCCGGCGCCCTGGCCGCCGAACACCGCCGCCGCCTGCGCGAGGGCGCCATCCTGAAGGCGCTGGGCGCCACACGCAGCGACATCCTGGCGGCCAACCTGCTGGAATATGCCGCTATCGGCCTGGTTGGCGCCACCCTGGCTTATGGCCTTGGCCTGGCTGCGGCCTGGGGCATCGTGGCGAAGGTGATGAATGCCGGGTTTGTGCCGCTGGCCGGCACGGCTTTGCTCACGGCCGTGGGTGGCCTGGGCGTAGCCTTGCTGCTTGGCCTGGGCGGCGCCTGGGCAACATTGAATGCCAAGCCGGCGCCGCTGCTGCGGCAAAGCTGAAACTTATACGTGGAAACTTTCGCCGCAGCCGCAGCGGCCCTTTTCGTTCGGGTTGCGGAACACAAAGCCGGCTTGCAGCTTGTCTTCCTCCCAATCGATCTCGGTGCCGAAGATGAACATCTGCGCCTTCGGGTCGATGAAGATGGTGACGCCCTTGTCGGTCACTTCCTCGTCGAACTTGGCCTTCTCCTCGGCATAGCTGATATCATAGGCCATGCCGGAACAGCCCTTGGTCTTGACGCCGATGCGCAGGCCGATCACCGGCTTGTCGCTCTTGGCAATCAGTGAGCGCACCCGCTCGGCGGCGGCCTCGGTCAAGGTAACCGGCGGCGGCAGGGCGCGGCGCGGCTTGGGCGCCTGGGATTGAGTTTCAACGGTCATCGTCGCATCCTCACATCATGCCGAGTTCGAGGCGGGCTGCCTCCGACATATGCTCCTGGGTCCATGGCGGATCCCACACCACTGCCACAGTCACTTCGCCGACGCCATCCAACTCGCGTGTCTTCATTTCCACTTCGCTGGGCATCGACTGCGCCGCCGGGCAATTCGGCGAGGTCAGTGTCATCTCGATATTCACGTCGTTATTGGCGTCGTTCACATCGACCTTGTAGATCAGGCCAAGCTCAAAGATATTGACCGGGATTTCCGGGTCGTAGACCGTCTTGATGGCCTCGATCACCTGATCCCGCAATTCTTCCGGCGCCGGCGCCGCTTTTTTCTTTCCCACCGCCATCAGCCGAAAATCTCCATCACCCGCTTGAGGCCGGCGCATAACGCATCCACCTCGGCCCTGGTATTGTACATCCCGAAACTGGCCCGCACCGTGGCGCCAACGCCGAACCGCTCCATCAGCGGATGCGCGCAATGCTGGCCCACCCGCACGGCAATACCGTCGCGGTCCAATATGGTGCCGATATCGTGCGGGTGAATACCCTGCAACACAAAAGAGATCACCGCCGATTTACCCGGCGCCTCGCCGATGATGCGCAGGCTGTTGATCTCCTTGAGCCGGCGCGTGGCATATTCCAGCAGATCATGCTCATGCGCCTGGATCGCCTCCAGGCCAACACTTTCCACATAATCGATGGCGGCGCCCAGGCCCACTGCTTCAATGAAAGCGGGCGTACCGGCCTCAAATTTATGGGGCAAATCCGCCCATTCATTCTTCTCGAACGTGACCGAGAGGATCATGTCGCCGCCACCCTGCCAGGGCGGCATCGCCTCCAGCAACGCGGCCTTGCCATACAGCACGCCGATGCCGGTGGGGCCATAAAGCTTATGGCCGGTGAAAACGTAGAAATCGGCATCCAGCGCCTGCATGTCCACACGCATATGCTGCACTGCCTGGCTGCCATCAATCAGCACTTTTGCGCCGGCTGCATGGGCCAGCCGCACAATCTCGGCCACCGGATTGACGGTGCCGAGCACATTGGAGACATGGGCAATGGCAACCAGCCTGGTACGCGGCCCGAGCAGGGCCTGGAAACCGGCCATATCGAGGCTGCCGTCATCCAGGATCGGCGCCACCTTGAGCACAATGCCATGGCGATCGCGCAGCAATTGCCACGGCACGATATTGGCGTGGTGCTCCATATGGCTGATCAGCACTTCATCACCTGGGCGCAGCATGCCCCAGCCGAAGGAATTGGCCACCAGATTCACCGCCTCGGTGGCATTGCGCGTGAACACCACCTGGCGCGTATCGCCGGCATTGATAAACCGCGCCACCTTTTCACGCGCCAGTTCAAACGCATCGGTGGCCTGCTGGCTGAGCTGGTAGATGCCGCGATGCACATTGGCATATTGTGTGGCATAGGCTTGGCTCATGGCATCGATCACCATTTGCGGCTTCTGCGCAGAGGCGCCGGAATCGAGGAATACCAGCGGCTTGCCATAGACCTTCTGGCTCAGGATCGGAAAATCGGCGCGGATGCGTTCAACATCGAAGCCGGGATTCTGCTCCAAGGCGGCGCTCATGCGGCGTCTCCTGTCGCAAACCAGGTTTCCAGCGCCGCAATGAACGGCAGCCGCATATCCTGTGCCGGAATCGCCTGCAAAATTTCGGCGGCAAAACCTTCCAGCAGCAGGCGCCGCGCCGTATTGGCATCGATGCCGCGCGCCCGCAGGTAAAACAGCATATTGGCATCCAGGTCGCCCACCGTGGCGCCATGGCTGCATTTCACGTCATCGGCCAGGATTTCCAGTTCCGGCTTGGTATCCACCTGGGCATCATCGGAAAGCAGCAGCGTGCGGCAAAGCTGCTGCGCATCGGTCTTCTGCGCACCGGGCGCCACACGGATCAGACCCTGAAACACGGCATGGCCGCGTTCATCCACCACATTCTTGAAGAGCTGCTTGCTGCTGCACCCGGCTGCGGCATGCTCCAGCCGCAAGGTATGATCCAGATGCGCGCGGCCCTTGGCCAGCGCCAGGCCCTGGGCATCCAGGCTGGCGCCCTCGCCGGCCAGCGTCACCGCCAGTTCATGCCGCGCCACCGCGCCGCCCAGCATCAGCGAGACATGGCGATACGCGGCCCGGGCTGCCAGCCGCACTTCGGTCAGCCCGGCATGGAACGAATCTGCCGCCTGCTGCTGCAAACGCGCATGCAGAAGTTCCGCGCCTTCGGCCAATTCGATCTTGATCCGGCTGTTGCTCCAGCCTTCGCCGGCATGGCTTTCCAGCAGGCTGGCGCTGGCGCCCGCCCCCAGCCGCACCAGGCAGGTGACATTGGCCAGGCCATCGCGGCCCTGATTACGCAGATCAAGATGGATCGGGCGCGGCACATGCACACCCGGCGCCACATCCAGCAGCCAGCCATCACGCAGCAGGGCGGCATTCAGCGCGCTGAGCGAAGCGGCGGCATCGCGGCTGGCCGGCGCCAGCGCGTGGGCCAGTTCGGCGCCGCGCTCGGCCAAAGCCTGGGCCAGCGGCAGCAAGGTCACGCCTTGCGGCAAGGCGGCAGCAAACGGCGCGGCATCATTCGCTGCCAGCGACCAGTCGCGCTCGCCGGCAGCCTGCAACGAGGTGAATTTCCACGCTTCCAGCTTGCGGCCAGGAATGCCATGGCGGCGCAGATCGGCCAGGCCATCGGCGCGCAGGGCCGCCACGCCCGGCACATCCGGCAAAGCTGCCTGCAAGGCAGCGATACGATCAGCGAATCCGGTCACGCCGCCTCCGCCACGATATCGGCATAGCCCTTGGCTTCCAGTTCCAGCGCCAGTTCCTTGCCGCCGCTTTTGATGATGCGGCCGCCGGCCAGCACATGCACATGATCCGGCACGATATAATCCAGCAGGCGCTGGTAATGCGTGATCACCAGGGCGGAACGCTCCGGCCCGCGCAAGGCATTGACGCCTTCGGCGACAATCTTCAGCGCATCGATATCCAGGCCGCTATCGGTTTCGTCCAGCAGCATCAGGCTGGGTTCCAGCATCAGCATCTGAAACACTTCGTTGCGCTTCTTCTCGCCGCCGGAAAAGCCGACATTGACCGGGCGTTGCAGGAATTTCTCATCCATCTGCAACTGCTTCATCTTCGCCTTGGCGGTCTTGAGGAAGCTCATCGCATCCATCTCGGCCAGGCCACGATGCTTGCGCACAGCATTCACCGCCGAACGCAGGAAAACCGCATTGGCCACGCCGGGAATTTCCACCGGATACTGAAACGCCAGGAAGATGCCTTCGCGGGCGCGTTCCTCGGTTTCCATATCCAGCAGGCTCTGGCCGTTGAACAGGATTTCGCCTGCGGTGACTTCATAACCTTCACGGCCCGCCAGCACATAGGACAGCGTGGACTTGCCCGAGCCATTCGGCCCCATGATGGCATGCACCTCGCCGGGCCGCATGGTCAGGTTGATGCCACGCAGGATTTCCTTGCCATCCACGTTGGCATGCAGGTTTTTGATCTCAAGCATCGCACGCATCCTTAACCTACCGAACCTTCGAGGCTGACGCCGAGCAGCTTCTGGGCCTCAACGGCGAATTCCATGGGCAGCTTCTGCAACACATCCTTGCAGAAGCCATTGACGATGGTGGAAACCGCATCCTCGGCCGACAGGCCGCGCTGGCGGCAATAAAACAACTGATCATCCGAAATGCGCGACGTGGTGGCTTCATGCTCCACCTTGGCGCTGCGGTTTTTCACTTCGATATAGGGCACGGTATGGCCGCCGCATTTATCGCCGATCAGCAGGCTGTCGCATTGCGAATAGTTGCGTGCATTCTTCGCCTTGGGCTGCATGCGCACCAGGCCACGATAGGTGTTCTGCGCCCGGCCGGCCGAAATGCCCTTGGAGATGATGGTGGATTTGGTGTTGGCGCCGATATGGATCATCTTGGTGCCGGTATCGGCCTGCTGCGCGTTATTGGCCACCGCCACCGAATAGAATTCACCCACGCTGTCGTCGCCTTGCAGGATCACGCTGGGATATTTCCAGGTGATCGACGAGCCGGTTTCCACCTGGGTCCAGGAAATCTTTGACCGCGCGCCACGGCAGGCGCCGCGCTTGGTGACAAAATTATAGATGCCGCCCTTGCCGTTCTTGTCGCCCGGATACCAGTTCTGCACCGTGGCATAGCGGATTTCCGCATCCTCCATCGCCACCAGTTCCACCACGGCGGCATGCAGCTGGTTGTCATCGCGCATCGGCGCGGTGCAGCCTTCCAGATAGGACACATAGGCGCCCTTATCCACGATGATCAGTGTGCGTTCAAACTGGCCGGTCTTGGCCTCGTTGATCCGGAAATAGGTGCTCAATTCCATCGGGCAGCGCACACCCGGCGGCACATAGACAAAGCTGCCATCGGAGAACACAGCGCAATTCAGTGCCGAATAGAAATTGTCCGTCACCGGCACCACGGAGCCGAGATACTTCTGCACTAGTTCGGGATATTCGCGCACCGCTTCCGACATCGAACAGAAGATGATGCCCATTTCCTTCAGCTTGCCCTTGAAGGTGGTGGCCACCGAGACGCTGTCGAATACCGCATCCACCGCCACGTTGCTGCCGAAATCCGGCACCTTCTCGATGCCGAGCAGGGCTTCGCGCTCGCGCAGGGGAATACCCAGCTTGTCATAGGTGGCAAGCAGTTCCGGATCCACTTCATCCAGGCTTTTCGGGCCGTTTTTCTTCTTCGGCGCAGCGTAGTAGTGAATATCCTGGAAATCGATCTTGGGATAATCAACCCGCGCCCAGGTCGGCTCGCGGTCTTCCATCTTGCGCCAGGCGCGGAAAGCCTTCAGCCGCCAATCCAGCATCCATTCCGGCTCGCCCTTCTTGGCCGAGATGAAACGCACCACATCCTCGTTCAACCCCTTGGGCAGAACCTCGGATTCAATATCGGTGACGAAGCCGTATTTATATTCGCCGCCAAGTTTGGCAACGGTATCGATGGTTTCAAGGGCGGCAGGCATGGGGCACCTGGGGGGCTGGTCTACTGGTCAACTGGGGCGGGCGCCGTCGCACGCGGCAACGACGGCAGCATGAAATCGTAATGCGGACGCACCAGCTCGGTCAGGCTGACCGATTGCAGGGCGTCGCGGATGGCAGTGTTGATCTTGTTGATGCCACGGCGCGAAACACAGAGATTCTCGCGGTCGCAGGTGCTGGGCTGGTGTTCCGAACATTGTGTCAGCGCAATCGGGCCATCCAGGGCAGAGACAATATCCGCCACCGTGATCGCTTCGGCCGGGCGCGACAGATGATAGCCGCCCTTGGCGCCGCGCTGGGAGGTGAGCAGGCCGGCACGGCTCAGCCGGGCCAGCAGCTTGGCCACGGTGGGGCCGGGCAGCCCGGTGGCGGCAGCGGCGGCTTCGGCAGTATGCACAGCGCTGGGGGCGGCAGCCACATGGGCCATCACCATCACGCCATAATCCGCCAATCGGCTCAGCCGCAGCATGTTTCACCACATTCCCAGAGCAAGCGGGCCGCTTGCGCGCCGCAAATAAGACCATTTCAGTCCGAATTGCAAGATGGTTCGCTGCCGCAGCAAGTCAAGTAAGTAAAATCATTGCGCTATTTGCGAATTGCCCGCATCTTGCGGCGATGCCGGATACGTCAAACACCCCCACAAGCCCGCTCGACCAAGCCTTTCGCGCTGCCATGCGCCGGCTGGCCGCCACTGTCACCGTATTGTCTGCCCGCGATGCCGAGGGCCGGCGCTGCGGCATGACCGCCACGGCGGTCACCTCGGTTTCGGCGGAACCGCCTGCTTTGCTGGCCTGCGTCAACCGTTCCGCCGCGCTGCATGCCCATCTTGGCCTGGGGCAAAGCTTCTGCATCAACCTGCTGCATACCGGGCAGCAGCCGGTTTCGGATATTTTCAGCGGCGGTGCCGAAGGACCGGCGCGTTTTGCCACCGGCGCCTGGCAGGATGATGCCGAGGCCGTGCCGTATCTGCTGGATGCCCAGGCCAATATCTTCTGTGCCGTGGAAGCCATCCATGCCTATGGCACGCATGGCATTTTCATCGGCCGGGTGCTGCGGGTGCTGTGCCAGGGCAATATCGCGCCGCTGGTTTACCAGGATGGCCGCTATATGCGCACCCAGCCGCTGGATCAGCCGTAATGCGATAGAATCGTGAGCAGGCGGCGGAATTCATCCACCACCTCACGCTCCACCTTTTCATTCAGCGCCACCACGCTGCGCAGCCGGCGGCGGCGGTTCAGCGGCAGCGGCGGCAGGGCCGGCCGGCCCGGCAGCATGGTCTGCGGCTGCGGCCGTGGCCGCAACGGCACCACCTTGGCCAGCCCGGCGGCGGGCGCCTTGGGCTTTGGCGGCGGCACGGCGATTTGTGGCTT
>DLGP01000123.1:31820-48175 GCA_002482765.1 Alphaproteobacteria bacterium UBA7691 | reverse complement strand
AGCGGCGCCAGCTTGAGCGGCGGGCGCTGCTTGAAACCATCCGAGCCAAAAACCACGATCCGCGCCGCAGCGCCGGGTTTGTCTTCCTCAATCAGCAGCAAGGTGGCGAAACGCTGCGCCAGCAGGGCATAGGTTTCATCGGCCAGGAAACCCGGCTCCGGGATGGCGCACCAGCGGTTCTGGCCTTCAAAGCCCAACGGTTTGCCACGCGCAGCATAAAGTTTGCCCAGGGCGCCGGCAAAGGCCCGGTCTTGCTGAAACACCAGCACCACCTGGCGATGCAGGTCTTCCGGCCGATACCGCCGCACCACCATCAGCGCCACATCGGCCGGGCGGGCGCCGATGGCCGCCGCCGCGCCATAGAAACCGAATACCGTGCCGGCAGCCCGCACATCCTGGGTCAGGAAGGCGAGGCGCTCGGCATGCGGCACAGTCCCCAGCGGGGCAAAGAAGCGCGGTGCGATGCTCATGCCGGGATATTAGCCTTGGTGATCGGCTTGGGCGAGTCTGGAAACGCCATGAAGCGGCTGCCGGCTTGCCATGAAGCCGCCGCAATTTGCCGTCCAACTAGGGCTATGAGCATGAAATCGCAGCAGAATCGGCCAAGCCCCGAAAAACCGGGAAAAAGTGTTGCCCGCGACCTGTCGCGCCTGCGCCGCATCGGCCGCGACCGCCCGGTGACCTTGCAGGAAGCCAGCCATATCTTCGCCGACCGTTCGGCGCCTTTGCTGCTGCTTTTTCTTGGTTTGCTGGGCCTGATGCCCTCGCCCGGCCTGCCGCTCGGCTTCATCACCGGCCTGCTGATCATCACCGTGGCCTTTGGCATGCTGCTGCGGCCCCTGCTGCCCATCGGCCCTGCCCGGCTGCGCCTGCCCGGCATCCTGGGGCGGCAAAGCCTGCCCAGCCCCCTGCTGCGCCGCTTCATGAGCCATGCGATTCCCGGCATCCGCAAGCTGGAACGGCATTTCCGCCCGCGCCTGACCTGGCTGGTGGGCGGCTTTGGCCTGGTGCTGGCCATGCTCGGCATCATCCTGCAAGCCATTGGCCTGGCCTTGCCGATCCCGTTTGCCAATGCGCCCTTTGCCATCGGCATCATCCTGATCGCCCTGGGCCTGCTGACCCGCGATGGCCTGGGCGTGCTGGCCGGCCAGGCTTTGGGCCTGATTGCCACCGGCTTTTTCCTCACCATGGGCATTGTTGCCGTGCGCGCCGGCACCAGCCTGGCCGATCTGCTGCCCTGGTAGGCCCGGCAATGACCGTGCGTGTGGTAATCAATGCCGCTTCCGGCACCGCCCGCCGCCATGGCGCTGCGGCCTTGCATGCCCTGATCCAGAATACCGCTGCCGAGCATGGCCTGGATGATCTGACGGTGCAGGTGGTGCCGCCAGATGCTTTACCTGAAACCCTGCGCCAGGCGACGCAGGAAGCCGAGGAAATCTGGGTGGGCGGCGGTGACGGCACCTTGCGCAGTGCAGCCGAATTGCTGCATGCCAATCAGCACGATCAGGTGCTGGGCGTGTTGCCGCTGGGCACGATGAATCTGCTGGCGCGCGACCTAAACATCCCGCTTCAGATTGAGCAGGCCGTGGCTGCCTTGAGCCAGGGCAGTTGCACCGCCATTGATCTTGGCCGCATCAACAACAGGCTGTTTCTCAACAAATCGGCGCTGGGGCTTTACCCTGAGATGGTGGTTGATCGTGAACGGCGGCGGCGGCTGTTCGGCCTAAGCAAATGGGGCGCCATGCTGCGCGCCGCCTGGCGGGCGATGCGGCGCCATCGCCTGCTGCATATCAGCATCGATTATCATGGCCAGCGCCGTGAAATTCTCTCACCGGCCATCGTGGTGGCGGTGGGCGCCTATGAATTCCGCCCCGGCCAGCTCTTCGGCCGGCCGGATCTGCAAAGCGGCGAATTGTCGCTTTACATCTCGCATGAGCGCAGCGCGCTTGGCTCGGCCGGCCAGCTTGCCAAGCTGTTTCTCGGCAGCCTGGAGCGCGATGACGAACTGGAAGTGATCAAGGCCGAGCATCTGCGCATCGATTTTGAGCGCGCAAAGCCCGTGGCCAGCGATGGCGAGATCGACATGCTGCGCGGCCCAATCGATTTCCACGTCTTGCCGCGGGCGCTGAAGGTGCGCCAGCCGGTGGCCAAGACCATTGTATTTTAGCGGGGAAACGCACCCTAACGCTTGAAAAAATCGGCTGCCGTGCCGCGCGCCGCCTGTTTCTTTGCGATCACCTGGCGGATGGTTTCGATCTCGGCCTGCAACTCGGTGATACGCTCTTCAAGATCGGCCACTGACATGACGTCATATTTCGGCGCTGCCGGCTTTTTGCCCATCGCCTCATCCCAATCCATCATCACCTCCCTGATCCTATTGCGATATCCTAGCCTTGCCGCGAGCGGCAGCAAGCGTTAGATCAGCAGGAGACATTCAACGGAGGAAAGCCAATGCTGCCGCAGCAGATCACCGCCATCGAGATCACCAGCCCGGGCGGCCCCGAAGTGTTGCAGCCGGGTCTGCGCCCGCTGCCACAGCCGGAAACCGGTGAAGTGCTGATCAAGGTGGCCGTGGCCGGGGTGAACCGGCCTGATCTGTTGCAGCGTTCCGGCATGTATCCGCCGCCGCCCGGTGCGCCCGACATTCCCGGCCTGGAAGTGGCCGGCGAAATTGTTGCGCTGGGCCAGGCCGCCACACGCTGGCAGGTTGGCGACAAGGTGACTGCTTTGGTGGCCGGCGGCGGCTATGCCGAATATTGCACCGCGCCGGGGCTGCAATGCCTGCCGATCCCGAGCGGTCTGTCGATGGAGGAAGCCGCCGCTTTGCCGGAAAACTGGTTCACGGTATGGAGCAACATTGCCGATCGCGGCGGCCTGCTGCCGGGTGAAAGCATCCTGATCCATGGCGGCGCTTCCGGCATCGGCGTGGCTGCGATCCAGCTTGCCAAGCTACTCGGCGCCGGACGCATTTTCGCCACCGCCGGCACGGATGCCAAATGCCGCTTTGTTGAACAGCTCGGCGCCGAGCGCGGCATCAACTACAAGACCGAGGATTTTGGCGAGGCGATCCGGCAATTGACCGATGGCCGTGGTGTGAACGTGATCCTGGACATGGTGGGCGGCAGTTACCTGCCGCGCAACATCAAGGCCCTGGCCGATGATGGCCGGCTGGTGATCATCGCCCTGCAAGGCGGCCCCAAGGGCGAGGCCGAGCTGAGCCATGTGATGCGCCGCCGCCTGAGCATCACCGGCTCGACTTTGCGGCCCCGGCCGGTGCCGTTCAAGGGCGCCATTGCCGCCGCGCTGGAAGCCAAAGTGTGGCCCGCCTTCGCCGCCGGCAAGATCAGGCCGGTGATCGATTCCCGCTTCCCGCTGGCCCAGGCCGGCGCCGCCCATGCCCGGCTGGATCAGGGGGATCATATCGGCAAAGTTTTGCTAACCATTTGAACATAATGGCGCAAACCTAGCCGCTCGGCGGTTGCGTTGGGCGCCGGCTCGGGTATAGTGGCGCCCGATTTCCGGACACCCCCAGCCTGGCGTGGACCGGGGCGGCTCTAACCGGCTGCCCGGCATACCTCACTCGGCTGCCCGGCCTAGAAGGATGCGTCTCATGGCCCTACCGTTGATGCCCAAAGCCACTGCTGTTTGGCTGATCGACAATACCAAGCTGACCTTCGACCAGATCGCGTTTTTCTGCGGTCTGCATCCGCTGGAAGTGAAGGGCATCGCCGATGGCGAGGTTGCCATTGGTATTGTGGGCCAGGACCCGGTGGCGAGCAGCCAGCTCACCGCTGCGGAAATCGCCCGCTGTGAAGCCAACCCGGCCGCCAATCTGAAGCTGCTGGCGCCAACCGTGCCGCTGGCGCGGCAGAAGACCAAGGGCGCGCGCTACACGCCGCTGTCCAAGCGCCAGGATCGCCCGGATGCCATCGCCTGGCTGCTCAAATATCACCCCGAAGTGGGCGATGCCCAGGTGCAGAAACTGCTCGGCACCACCAAGGCGACGATTGATTCCGTGCGCAGCCGCACGCATTGGAATGCGCCGAATATCAAGCCGCGCGATCCGGTAAGCCTGGGCATTTGCAGCCAGTCCGAACTCGACCGCGTGCTGCTGCTGGCCGCCAAGCGGCGCGACAGCAAGGAAAAGCGGGAAGCGCGCGAGCGCGAGCGGGCTGGCATCGAAGCGCCGCCGGCCGCTGCTGCTGCGGCCGCAGCCATGCCGCTTGGCGAGATTGACGGCGACGAAGACTGATTGCCAAACCCGCTCCAAGGCTTTCCGATTTTGGCTTTTTGATCGTTGGCTGCGGTCAGAACTCACGACAAAGCCGTCATGGTCGGCGCAGGCCGACCATCCACGAGTCGCTTGTTTTTCAGCCAGCTAAACAAAAAAACGTGGATGGTACGCCTTCGCGTACCATGACGGTCTGTGTTGTGGGACAAGTGAAGCGCGCCTTGCGCCTCCGGTGTTGAAAAAACCTGGAATGATCGGAAAGCCCAGCCCCGGAAAGCCCGGGCGCCGTGCAGGATTTTATCAACACCTGACAAGCTGAACCAGACAGCCGTGAACCCGTTTAGGCTTTGACGTAACGGCAGCGAACACCATCGCTGCCGTTTCCGTTTCAGGTAACGGGTGTTTTTTTGCGCAGGTTAGTTTTTGCGCATTGTTGAGTGTGGTTCGCACTGGTTCCGTGTCCCACTTTCCGCTAGGCTCCGCGCAACATAACGGATAGGGACATCGGGGGATGTTGGTTTTCATCATCCGGCGCCTGCTGCAAGCGGCGCTGGTCGTGGCTGTGATGTCGGTGCTGGTCTTTGGCGGCATCTATCTGCTGGGCGATCCGCTGGCGGTGCTGGCCAGCCCGGAAGCCACCGAGATCGACCGCGAGCAGATTTCCAAGGCGCTTGGCCTGGATCAGCCGATCTGGGTGCAGTACATGCGCTTTGTCGGCTCGGCCTTCGTCGGCGAATTCGGCAAGTCTTTTGTCTACGGCCAGCCGGCCATGGCGCTGATCCTGGAACGGATGCCGGCAACGCTGGAACTGGCCATCACCGCCACGGTGATGGCGGTGCTGATCGGCCTGCCGCTCGGTGTTTATGCCGGCCTGCGGCATGAGAGCTTCGGCGCCCGCGCCATCATGGCCGGCTCGGTGCTGGGTTTCAGCCTGCCGAATTTCTGGGTCGGGCTGATGCTGATCATGATCTTTGCAGTGCAGCTTGGCATCATGCCGGCTTCCGGCCGCGGCCCCACCGTGGATGTGCTGGGCCTGCAACTCAGCGTGCTGACCGTGAAGGGCTGGCATCACATCCTGCTGCCGGCGGTGACGCTGGCGCTTTCAAAATGCGCCCTGATCGTGCGTCTGGCGCGCGCCACCGCGCGTGAAGTGATGCTGATGGATTATGTGAAATTCGCCCGCGCCAAGGGCCTGAGCGAACGCCGCGTGATCGGCGTGCATATCCTGAAGAATATCCTGGTGCCGGTTGTCACCATCACCGGCCTGGAACTTGGCGCGCTGATCGCCTTCGCCGTGATCACCGAAACCATCTTTTCCTGGCCCGGCATGGGCAAGCTGCTGATCGATTCGATCAACCAGCTCGACCGGCCGGTGATCGTGGCCTATCTGATGGTGGTGGTGTTTCTGCTGGTGGTGATCAATCTGGTGGTGGATATCCTGTATACCGTGCTGGACCCGCGCGTGCGGCTGGGAGGCGCAAAATGAGCAGCCAGAGCGTGGCTTCGCCGATCACACCGGCACCAGCGCAAACCCCGTTGCAGCGCATCGTTTCGGAATTTGCCGAAAGCAAACTGGCCTTGTTTGGCCTGGCGCTGTTTGCCCTCGCCTTGCTGGCGGCTTTGCTGGCACCATGGATTTCGCCGCAAGACCCCTATGACCTTGCCAAGCTGGACATCATGGATTCGCGCCTGGCGCCGGGCCAGCTTTCCGGCGATGGCCTGGTCTTCTGGCTTGGCTCGGATGGCCAGGGCCGCGACATGCTCTCGGCCATGCTGCATGGCCTGCGTATCAGCCTGTTTGTTGGCGTGGTGGCGGTAAGCTGCGCCCTGGCGATCGGCGCCGCAGCCGGCCTGGCGGCGGCCTATTTCGGCGGCGGGGTGGAAACCCTGATCATGCGCATCGTCGATATCCAGCTTTCCTTCCCCGCCATCCTGGTGGCGCTGATCCTGCTGGCGGTGCTGGGCAATGGCGTGGACAAGGTGATCATGGCGCTGGTGGCGGTGCAATGGGCGTATTTCGCCCGTGCCGCACGCGGCGCCGCGCTGGTGGAACGCAACAAGGAATATGTTGAGGCTGCGCGCTGCCTGGGCCTAAGCCGCAGCCGCATCCTGTGGCGCCATCTGCTGCCCAATTGCCTGCCGCCGCTGATCGTGATTGCCACCGTGGATATCGCGCGCTCGATCACGCTGGAAGCCACGCTCAGTTTCCTTGGCCTGGGCGTGCCGGTGACTGAACCTTCACTCGGCATGCTGATCGCCAATGGCTTCGACTTCCTGCTCAGCGGCGTGTACTGGATTTCGATGTTTCCCGGCATCGTGCTTACCTTGGTGATCGTGGCGATCAATCTGGTGGGCGACCAGCTGCGCGACGTGCTCAACCCCCGCCTCAAGCGTTGACGTTATGACCCCTACATTGAAAGTCGAAAACCTGGAAACACATTTCCCGACCCGCGACGGCGTGGTGCGGGCGGTGGATGGTGTCAGCTTCGAGGTCAACCAGGGTGAAATCCTGGGCCTGGTGGGCGAAAGCGGCTCGGGCAAAAGCATCACCGGCTTCTCGATCATCGGCCTGCTTGATCCGCCGGGCCATATCGCGGCTGGCCGCGTGTTGTTCAAAGGCGAGGATATTGCCCAGGCCAAGCCGGATCGGCTGCGCCAGTTGCGCGGCAAGAGCATCGCCATGATCTTTCAGGATCCGATGATGACGCTCAATCCGGTGTTGCGCGTTGACACCCAGATGATCGAGGCGGTGCTGGCGCATGACAAGGTGAGCGAGGCGGCAGCCCGCACCCGCGCCGTGGAGACGCTGAAGGCGGTGGGCATCGCTGCGCCCGAGGATCGCCTGCTGGCCTATCCGCACCAGCTTTCCGGCGGCATGCGCCAGCGTATCGCCATCGCCACCGCCCTGCTGAACAAGCCGGAACTGATCATCGCCGACGAGCCGACCACGGCGCTGGACGTGACCATCCAGGGCCAGATTCTGTATGAAGTGCGCAAACTATGCCGCGAGACCGGCACGGCACTGATCTGGATCACGCATGATCTTTCCGTGGTGGCCGGCCTGGCCGACCGCGTGATGGTGATGTATGCCGGCCGCATCGTTGAAACCGGCAGCGTGGCCGATGTGATCGAGCATCCGCGCCACCCCTACACCGCCGGCCTGATCGGCTCGGTGCCCGGCACGCATGGCAATATGGGCGGGCGCGGCAAGCGGCTCTACCAGATTCCGGGCATGACGCCGCCCTTGCTGAACCTGCCGCCGGGCTGCCGCTTCAAGACCCGCTGCGACTATGCCGATGCTGCCTGTGACAGCATGCCTGACCTGCTGGAACTGAGCCCCGGCCATGGTGTGCGCTGCCAGCACCCGATGAGCGGGGGGCTATAACGATGTCAACCACCATGCTTGATCTTGAGAACATCTCGAAGCGCTTCGTCTGGAAGCTGGATTTTGCCGCCAAGCTGGCCAACCTGCTGGGCGCCGGCATGCAGGAACGCGCCGTACATGCGGTGGATGGTGTTTCGCTAAGCGTGAAGCATGGCGAAGTGGTTGGCCTGGTGGGCGAAAGCGGCTGCGGCAAAAGCACACTGGGCCGTATCGTCGCCGGCATCATGGATGCCACCGAAGGCAGCATGCGCTTCGAAGGCAAGGATATCGCCGCGATGAGCGGCGCCGAGCGCAGGGCCTACAAACTCGCCGTGCAGATGATCTTTCAAGACCCCTATGCTTCGCTCAATCCGCGCATGCGGGTGGAAGACATCATCGGCGAGGCGCCGCTGGCGCATGATCTGATCAAGCGCAACGAGCAGGATGCCTATGTGGAGGCCATGCTGCTGCAAGTGGGCCTTGATCCGCGCTACAAGAAGCGTTTCCCGCATCAATTCTCCGGCGGCCAGCGCCAGCGTATCGGCATCGCCCGCGCCCTGGCCGTGAAACCGCGCTTCATTGTTTGCGATGAAGCTGTGGCGGCGCTCGACGTGTCGATCCAGGCCCAGGTGCTGAACCTGTTCATGGACCTGCGCGAACAGCTTAACCTGACCTACCTGTTCATCAGCCATAACCTGGCGGTGGTGGAGCATCTCTCCGACCGCGTGGTGATCATGTATCTCGGCCGCGTGGTGGAAAGTGCGCCGACCGAGGAATTGTTCAAGGGCGCCAATCATCCCTATACCCAGGCTTTGCTGGCGGAAGCGCCGAAGCTGGTGGCCAAGCGGCGCGATTACACGCCGATCAGCGGCGAAATCCCGTCACCGCTGGAACCGCCCAGCGGCTGCCATTTCCATCCGCGCTGCCCGCATGCCATGCCGCGCTGCAAGGCGGAAAAGCCTGTGTTGCGTGAGGTGGCGCCGAACCGGCTCAGTGCCTGCCATCTGAACGATCAGGCCTGATCTCTCAGGCCTGAGCTTTCTCCGGCTTGACACGGAACCAGGCGGCATAAAGCGCCGGCAGGAACAGCACGGTAAGCAGCGTGGCCACCGCCAGGCCGCCCATGATCGCCACCGCCATCGGACCCCAGAAATTCGAGCGTGACAGCGGAATCATCGCCAGGATAGCGGCCAGGGCGGTGAGCATGATCGGGCGGAAACGCCGCATGGTGGCATCCACGATGGCCTCAAACGCGGCATGGCCGGCGCGGATATCCTGCTCGATCTGATCCACCAGGATCACCGAATTGCGCATGATCATGCCGGCCAGGGCAATGGCGCCAAGCAGCGCAACAAAGCCGAACGGCACGTTGAACAGCAGCAGCGCGGCGGTGATGCCGATCAGGCCGAGCGGCGCGGTGAGCAGCACCAGCAGCATGCGCGACACGGATTGCAACTGGATCATCAGCAGCGTGACCATGATCAGCACCATCACCGGCATCACCGCGGCCAGCGAGGCATTGCCCTTGGCGCTTTCCTCGATGGCGCCGCCCATAACGATGCGATAGCCCGGCAGCAGTTGCTTGCGCAGATCATTCAGCAAAGGCTCGATCTGCGTCGACACCACCGGCGCCTGGATGCCATCCACCACATCGGCGCGCGCGGTGATCACCGGCTGGCGATCACGGCGCCAGATGATGCCCTCCTCCAGCGCATAGCGCACCTCGGCCACCTGGGTCAGCGGCACCGAGCGGGCATTGTCGCCCGAACCACCAACATTCAGGTCCTTGATGCCGGACAGGCTGAGGCGTTCCGCCGCCTCGGCACGTGCCACCACGTCGATCAATTCCTTGCCTTCGCGATATTGTGTGATGGTGACGCCGGAAAGGGCCGCATTCAGCGCCGCCGCCAAATCCTGCGACGAGATGCCAAGCAGGCGCGCCTTGGCCTGGTCAACATCCAGCCGCACGGTTTTGCTGAGTTCGTTCCAATCCAGATTCACATCGCGGGTATTCTGATTGGCGCGCATCACATCGGCGACCTGGAAGGCAATGCGGCGCACTTCCATCGGGTCTGGCCCGCTGATGCGGAACTGCACCGGGAAGCCGACCGGCGGGCCGTTTTCCAGCCGGTTGACACGGCCACGCAGCAGGGTGAAATCCTCCTGGAAAGCCTGGATCAGCTTGGTGCGCAGCCGTTCGCGCTCTGCATCGCCCTTGGTCAGCACAACGATCTGGGCGAAATTGTCATTCGGCAACTGGATATCCAGCGGCAGATAGAAACGCGGCGCGCCGCTGCCGATATAGCTGGTGAAATTCTCGATATCCGGATCGCCCTTCAACATCGCTTCCAGCTTCTCGGCCTCCACCTGGGTGGCGGCAATGCTGGCACCCTGCGGCAGGCGCAAATCCACCATCAATTCGGGCCGGTTGGAACTGGGGAAAAATTGCTGCTGCACAAATTTGAAGCCGAACACCGACAGGGCAAAGAAGCCCAGTGTGATGACAATCACCACCCATTTGAAACGCACGCACCAGGCGATGACCGGCCGGATATAGGCATAGACGCCGCGCTTGTGCAGGTCGTCATGGGCATGGCCGGGCTTCGGGCTGGGCAGCAGCTTGAAGCCGATGAAGGGCGTGAATATCACCGCCACGATCCAAGACACCACCAGCGCAATGCTGACCACGGCAAAGATCGAGAAGGTGTATTCGCCCGCCGAGGATTTGGCGAATCCTACCGGCACAAAGCCGGCGGCGGTGATCAGCGTGCCGGTGAGCATCGGGAAGGCGGTGGATTTGTAAGCAAAGCTGGCCGCCTTGAAGCGATCCCAGCCCTGCTCCATCTTCACCTGCATCATCTCCACCGCGATGATCGCATCATCCACCAGCAGGCCAAGTGCGATGATCAATGCGCCGAGCGAAATGCGCTGGAAGTCGATGCCGAATATCTGCATGCAGACAAAGGTGATCGCCAGCACCAGCGGGATGCAGAGCGCCACCACCAGGCCGGAACGCAGGCCGAGGCTGAGGAAGCTGACGCCGAGCACAATGACCACGGCTTCAAGCAGCACCTTCATGAATTCGTCGATACTGCGCTGCACCACTTCAGGCTGATCGGCGACCTGATGGATATCAATGCCAATCGGCATATCGGCCTTGATCTGCGCCAGCACCGGCTTCAGGCGTTCGCCAAGCTGGATCATGTTGCCGCCCTTGGCCATCGAGATGGCAAGGCCGATGGCCGGCTCGCCATTATAGCGGAACTGCGCCGAGGGTGGGTCAACATAGTCGCGCTTGATCTCGGCGATATCGCCCAGCCGCAGCAGGCGGCCATTGGCCTGGATCGACAATTCGGTCAGCGCCCGCACATCCTGGAAATCACCCGAGACACGGGTGTAGATGCGATCAGAAGCGGTCTGCACAATGCCGGAAGCGGCCTGTGAATTCTGCTGCTGCACCACATTCATGATCTGCTGGGGCGAAACACCCAGGCTGGCCAGCTTCTTGTTCGAGAATTCGATATAGATCCGCTCGGGCTGCACACCCAGCAGATCGGCCTTGCCCACATCGCGGATACGCAGCAATTCCTCGCGCACAGCCTCAACATAATCCTTCAATTCGCGATGCGTGAAACCATCCGAGGTGAAGGCATAGATGGTGCCGAATGTGTCGCCGAATTCATCGTTGAAGAATGGGCCTAGCAGTCCCGACGGCAACTCGCTCCTGATGTCGCCAACCTTTTTGCGCACCTGGTAGAAGGCGTCCGCGACTTGTGCTGCGTCGGTGTCGCCCTTGACCTGCACCATGATGATAGCGCTGCCTGCGCGTGAATAGGATTTCACGAAATCGAGGTGCGGCGTCTCCTGCAGCTTGCGCTCGATCTTGTTGACGACCTGNNGCCGAATTCATCGTTGAAGAATGGCCCCTGGCTGCCCTGCGGCAGCGTATGCCGAATATCGTTGACCTTCTTGCGCACTTGATACCACACGCCCTCCACCTGTTTGGGCGGCGTATCATCGCGCAACACAACATAGACAGTGGATTCACCCGCCTTGGAATAACTCATCACATGGCTGAGCCAGGGCGTTTCTTGCAGCTTCTTCTCAACCTTGTCGGTAACCTGCAATTCCATCTCGCGCGCCGTGGCACCGGGCCAGTTGGTGCGCACGATCATCAGCTTGAAGGTGAAATCCGGGTCTTCCGCCCGCCCCAGGCTGAAATACGACATGGCGCCGGATAGCAGCAGCACCACGATCAGGAAGCCGATCAGCGAGGGATGCTTCAGCGCCCAGGCGGAAAGATTGCCGCGCTCCAGATCGGTCTGGTTCACGACTTGCTCTCCTGGCCGGCTTCCGGCAGCAGCCGCACTTTCTGGTTCGGGATCAGCTTATGCACCCCGGCGGTCACCACCTTCTCGCCACGCTTGAGGCCATCATTGATCAGCACATAGCGTTCGACATAGGCCGAAACCTGCACCGGCCGCAAAGCCACGGTTTCGCTGGCGGGATCAAACACCCACACCGCCGGCTTGTCTTTCTCCTGATAGAGCGCCGAAAGCGGCAACGCCACCATACCTTCGTTGCCGCGCCGCAGGATCGCCACACTGGCGGTCATGCCCAGCCGCATCGCGGCGGGCGCATTCTGCACACTCACCTTCACCGCGTAAGTGCGCGTCACCGGATCGGCGCCGGGGGCGATTTCACGCACCACGCCGGCATAGGTCTGATCCGGCTGCGCCCACAGGCTGATGCGGATTGCCGAGGCGCCGCGCAATTCATCCAGGCGGTTCTCAGCTACGTTGAACACCACTTCCTTTTCTTCCGGCCGCGCCAGGCGCAACACGGTCTGACCGGCAGAAACCACCTGGCCGGATTCCACCGCAATCGAGGTGATGACGCCATCGGCATCAGCATTCAATTCGGTATAGGCCATCTGGTTCTGCGTCACGCGCAATTGCGAGCGGGCGCTTTCCAGTCGTGCAGCGGCGGAATCCGCCACGGTGCCGCGCCGGTCGATCTCGGCCTGGCTGATCACCTTTGTTTCATACAGCTTGCGATACCGCGCCAGATCAATCTGCGCCTGATTGTGGTCGGCCTGCGCCGCATTCAATTGGGCGCGGGCATTCTCGATCGCCAGCCGGGTATCTTCGGGATCAAGCCGCGCCAGCAGCGTGCCCTTCTTCACCTCCGAGCCAACCTCGACATAACGCGCCACGATCTTGCCGCCGATGCGGAAGGCCACGCTGGTTTCATAGCGGGCGCGTACTTCGCCGGTATAAGTGGAGCGGCCCTCAAAGGCCTGCGGTATGACGGTGGCAACCCGCACCGGGCGGATCGGCTCGGGCGGCGGCGGCGGTTGATCGCAGGCAGCAAGGCCAAAACTGGCCAGCAGGGCAAGGGCTGAAAGCGCGCGCATCGTTCTCGTCTCCGCGTCTGACGCGGCACCGAGACCGGCGGCGCCGCTATTCCCCGTCGTCTTCGTCCTCGTCGGAGAGCGTGTCTCCGGCATCCAGCGCTGCGGGCGGCAATTCACCCTGGCGCGCACGAGCCAGGATATAAACCCGGATCGCACTCGACAGGTTACCGCTGCGCGCTGCGTCAATCTCGCTGACCATCTGATTGATGGTCTTGCCTTCAATCGTGGCAAGTTGGCGCAGTGCCTGCCAGAAAGCGCGCTCAAGCGAAATGCTGGTACGATGTCCGCCAACGACGACGGAGCGTTTCTTCACTGTCGTCGGCATCGTTCCGGCCTTATTGCGTCGCGCGCATCCCTGTTGCGCCCGTTTAGCATTGCTGCCGGGCGACACAAAGCGAAGATTTGGGGAAAAACCGCCGCGCCTGATGGCTGCGTGATGGCGGTCACGAAAACAGCGAAGGCTGCCCCGGCGCTTTCCGCTGGGGCAGCCTTCGTCCTATGCAGGGGCGCAGCCAAGGCTGCTATCAGCTCAGCTTGGCGCAGAAATCCTGAATCCGGGCACAGGCTTCGCGCAGCGTGTCGGTGGCAGTGGCGTAGGAAATGCGGAAATGCGGGCTGAGGCCAAAGGCCGCGCCAAACACCACCGCCACGCCGGCCTCTTCCAGCAGGGCGTTGCTGAAATCCTCGTCGTTGTTGATCTTCACGCCGCCCTTGCTGGTCTTGCCGATGGTGCCGGCACAGCTCGGATAGACATAGAAAGCGCCTTCCGGCTTCGGGCAAACAATGCCCTTGGCCTGGTTCAGCATCGACACCACAAGATCGCGGCGCTCCTTGAACACGGCATTGTTCTTCGGGATGAAATCCTGCGAGCCGTTCAGCGCTTCCACCGCAGCAGCCTGGCTGATCGACGATGGATTGGAGGTGGATTGCGATTGCAGACCACCCATCGCCTTGATCAACTGCACCGGGCCGGCAGCATAGCCGATACGCCAGCCGGTCATGCAATAAGCCTTCGACACGCCATTCATGGTCAGCGTGCGATCATAAAGCTGCGGCTCGATCTGTGCCGGCGTGGTGAAGACAAAATTGTCGTACACCAGATGCTCATACATGTCGTCGGTCAGAATCCAGACATGCGGATGGCGCAGCAGCACGTCGGTCAGCGCCTTCAGCTCGTCGCGGGTATAGGCCGCACCCGAGGGATTGGATGGCGAGTTCAGGATCAGCCACTTGGTGCGCGGCGTGATCGCGGCATCCAGTTCAGCGGCCTGTAGCTTGAAGCCATTCTCGGCCTTGGTGGGTACTGCCACCGGCGTGCCGCCGGCAAAATTCACGATATCCGGATAGCTGACCCAATAGGGCGCCGGGATGATCACTTCATCACCCGGATTGATCGTGGCCAGCAATGCGTTGAACAGCACCTGCTTGCCGCCGGTGCCAACGCTGATCTGCTCCGGCTTGTAATCCAGGCCATTCTCGCGCTTGAACTTGGCGACGATGGCCGCCTTCAATGCCGGGGTGCCGTCCACATCGGTGTAGCGGGTTTCGCCGCGGTTGATGGCCGCCTTGGCGGCATCGCGAATATTCTGCGGCGTGTCAAAATCCGGTTCACCGGCGCCAAGGCCGATCACATCCCGGCCAGCGGCTTTGAGCGCGCGCGCCTTCTGGGTGGCGGCAATGGTGGCGGATGGCTTGATCCGGCCAAGCGCGTCGGACAGAAACGGCATGGAAACGACTCCCGAGTGCGGTTTACAGAGGTTTTTGCGGGCGGACATTACGCCGCGCCCGCCCCCTGTGCAACCGCAACAATGTCCCAATTGTCTCCCACCGGCCGGCCATTATGCCCAGGAATAAGGCAGGCCGGCGCCGAATTAGGCGGCTGGCCGATATCTGTCCCGGCGCAGCCTGAAAAAACGCCCGCAGACCGGCCCGGCCCGGTCTGGTCCCTGAATTGCATACCACCGGCACCAGTCAGGCCGCGATTCTGCCTTGGCGCGCTACATTACGGCAGCATAAACTGCCGCCACGCGCCGCCGGGGGGAATCGTCCGGATGGCGGCTTTATCCACGGGGAGACCTCTCGAATGACCACCATGCTCAAGCTTTCGGCAGCCGTTCTCGGCGTTGGCCTGGCCTTCTCGGCCATCGGCCAGGCGGAAGCGCAGACCAAGTTCAAATTCACCCTCGACTGGGCTTTCCAGGGTCCGACCTCGGCCTTCCTCTATGCCGAGCAGAAGGGCTACTACAAGGCCGAGGGTCTTGAAGTGACGCTGGATGCCGGCCAGGGTTCGGCCGGCGCCTTGCAGCGTGTCGCCACCGGCGCCTATGAGATGGGCTTCGCCGATATCAACGCGCTGATCGAATACAATGTGAAAAACCCGAACCAGCAGGTGAAGGCGGTGATGATGGGCTACGACGCCCCGCCGTTCGGCGCCTATGCACTCAAGTCTTCCGGCATCAAGACGCCGAAGGACATGGAAGGCAAGAAGCTCGGCGCCCCGGTTTTCGACGCCTCGTTCAAACTGTTCCCGGCCTTCGCCGCCAAGACCGGCATCGACAAGGCCAAGGTGCAGACGGTCAATCTGGCGCCGCCGCTGCGTGAGCCGAGCCTGAAGAATGGCAGCGTCGATTTCATCACCGGGCATTTCTTCTCGTCGCTGCTTGATCTGAAGAAGATCGGCGTTGATCCGAAGGACGTGCAGGTGTTTTTCTATGCCGATTTCGGCATGGATTTCTACGGCAATGCGGTGATCGCCTCGCCGGCCTTCATGCAGGCCAATCCGAATGCCATCAAGGGCTTTGTCAAGGCCACCATCAAGGCCTGGCAGGAAATCGCCGCCAATCCGAAGCTGGGCGCCATGGCCGCCAAGACCCGCGACGGCCTGACCGACGATGTGCTGGAACTGGAGCGCCTCAATCTGTCGCTGGAGAAGAACGTGATGACCCCCTGGGTCAAGGCGAATGGCTTCGGTGGTATTGATCCGGCACGCCTGACCCGTTCGGCGGAAGCCGTGGCGGCTTCCTTTGGCCTCGACCGCGCACCCAAGGCCGACGAATTGTTCACCGATGCGTATCTGCCGCCCAAGGCAGAACGCATGATGCCGTTCAAGTAAGGCCAGGCTGGCAGGCGGCGAGTGACGCGCCGCTGAAAGTCGGCTATAAACAATAGCAGAGCGTAGCGACGGCAGGGGTTTCCCCTGCCGTCTTTGTTTTGGGAGCCAGGGTTGCAATTTTCGCAAGGCCAGCATGCGGATTCCGCTGCACCTGCCGCTTTCGACCGTGGCGTTGTGCTGCTGGCGCTGGCGGCCGGCATCTGCACCAGCATGCAGGTGGGCAAACTGCCGG
>DLGP01000123.1:0-31788 GCA_002482765.1 Alphaproteobacteria bacterium UBA7691 | reverse complement strand
TGGCTTGGTGCTGGCCGGGCTGGTCGCCTCGTCCTTCTCGATCCTGGCGGCGCTGGGCGGTGTGCTGGCCGGCTTGGCCAGCAACCGTTTTGGCAGCCGGCGCACCATTGCTTTGGGCCTTGCGCTGCTCGGCCTCGGCAACCTGCTCGGCGCTGCCGCCGATATGGCTGGCGGCCTGCTGCTTGGGCGCCTGGTGGAAGGGCTGGGTTTTGTGTTGACCGTGGTGGCCGCGCCGGTGGCGATCACGCATGGCGCAGGAGCGGCGCGGCAGCGTTTCTGGCTCGGCGTCTGGGGCGCCTATATGCCGACCGGCGTGGCGCTGGGCATGCTGCTGGCGCCACCACTGGCAGCTTTGGCCGGCGGCTGGCGCCCGGTCTGGCTGATGATGGCGGCGCTGCTGCTGACCCTGGCCTTGCTGGTGCTGCTGCGGCGGCCACAGCAGACACAGGCGCCAGCCAGCGCGGCCAGTGGTGGCCCGCGCTGGCTGGCGCTGCGCCGGCCTGGCCCCTGGCTGATGGCGGGCTGCTTTGCCTGCTACACCACACAATGGTTTGCCGTCATCACCTGGCTGCCAAGCTACCTGGCCGAAAGCGGCCAGTTGAGCACCGGCAGTATCGGCCTGGCCGGCGCCCTGGTGGTGATCGCCAATGCCTGCGGCAGCCTGGGCGCCGCTTTCCTGCTGCAACGCGGCGTGCCGCGCGGCGCCATCCTGGCCGGTGTGCCGCTGGCGATGAGTGTGTTCGGGCTGTTCATCTTCGGGCTGGGGCCACAAGCCAATCCCTGGCTGGCAGTGCTGCTCGGCATGGCGTTTTCCGGCTGCGGCGGCAGTGTGCCGGCCACGGTGCTGGCCGGTGTGCCGCTGCATGCCCGCGATGGCGGCGAGATTGCCACGCTGAACGGCCTGGTGGTGCAGCTCTCGAATATCGGTTCCTTCCTCGGCCCGCCCGGCCTGGCCGCCGCTGTGGCAGCTTTGGGCGGCTGGCAGCAAGGGCGCTGGCTGCTGCCGCTCTGCGCCCTGCTCGGCTTCATACTGGCCCTGCTGCTGCGGCGCCAGGAACGTAAATTGGAGCAGCCGACATGACCGCAAAGAAGCCCGTGAATGCCGGCGACCTCTACCTGCTGGTGACGGTGGCGATCTGGGGCAACACCTTCCCCACCGCCAAATACGTGCTGGGCAGCCTGCCGCCCTTCAGCTATGCCGGCATCCGCTATTTCATTGCTGCGCTGGCATTGATGGCCTTGCTGGCCTGGCGCCAGGGCCTGACCCTGCCGCGCCGCCGCGACCTGCCGGCGCTGGCTTTGCTCGGCCTGCTGGGCGTCACCATGATGCAGCTCTTCTGGACCAACGGGCTGACCATGACCTCGGCCTCCAAGGGTGCCATCCTGGTTGGCATCTCGCCGCTTTTTGTGATGCTGTTCACCGCGCTTCGCGCCCTCAGCCGTGGCGAGCGCGGCCCGGGCTTGCTGGCCTGGTCTGGCGTGGCGGTTTCCTTCGCCGGTGTGTTCCTGATCATCAACAACAGCCTCACCGCGCTGAACATCACCGGTGGCGATGTGGTTGGCGACCTGTTGTTCATTGCCACCGCGTTATGCTGGGCCAGCTATTCGATGCTGGCGCCGCCTTATCTGGCCAGCATGGGGCCTTTGCGGGTCACCGCCTGGTCGATGCTGTTTGGCGCGCTGATGCTGCTGCCTTTCAGCCTGCTGGATATCCATCTGGTTGATCTCGCCAGCCTGTCTGCCGGGGTCTGGGCCGGCTTCGGCTATACTGCGATCCTGGCCGGCGCGCTGGGGTATCTGTGGTGGTATGAGGGCGTGGCACGGCTGGGTGCGGCGCGCGCCGCCAGCTATTCCTATCTCATTCCGGTGTTTGCCCTGATCAGCGCCGTGCTGGTGCTGGGCGAGGATTTTTCGCTGCTGCAAGGCATCGGCACCGCCATCGTGCTGGGCGGCCTGGTGGCAACACGGATCGGCATGCAGCGCGGCCAGCAGGCTTGAGGCAAGGCAGGATGATGCAAGACTGGTATTTTGACGACCTGCTGCCCGGGCAGCGTTTCAGCACACCGGGCATGACGGTAAGCGAGGCAATGATCCTGGATTTCGCCCGGGTTTATGATCCGCAGCCATTCCATATTGATATCGAGGCGGCACGCGGCACCGAATTCGGCGGCCTGATCGCTTCCGGCTTCCACACCTTGTCGCTCAGCTTTTCGCTGTTCTTCCGCCTGGGTGTGCTTGGCCGGGCCAATCTCGGCTCGCCCGGCATGGAGGAATTGCGCTGGCTGCATCCGCTCAGGCCGGGCGATACAATCCGGGTGGAAGCAGAAGTGGTGGCGGCAAAAGCCTCACAATCCCGGCCGGATCGCGGCGTGGTGACGATGCGCCATGATACCTTCAACCAGCATGGCGAACTGATCCTGACCGTGAACTGCCTGCACCGGCTGAAACGCCGGCAAGCATAAATTCAGGCCGAATAAATTCAGGCCGAGCGGCGCGCCGCTTCGATCTGATCGAGCGCCTTCACCGTGGCCTCGAACGGCAGCAGCACGGCATTGTGGCGCGCCTTGTGATCCCGCACCGGGGTCAGCACTTCCAGATCGGCAAATTCCCCATCCGGCGCCGGGCCGCCCTCTTTCAGCATCGCCCGCATCCGCGCCAGCAGGCGGCGCAACGCGGCGCTATCCTGCCCCACCACATGCTGGCCGAAAATCGAGGCTGCCGCCTGGCCCAGCGCACAGGCCTTGACCAACTGGCCATAGCCAACCACGCGGTCGCCATCAAGCTTGAGATCCACCGTGATCCGGCTGCCGCAGAGCGGGCTGTGATGCGTCACCGAGGCATCGGGTGCTTCAAGCCGCTCGGTCTGGCCAATATGTGCCGCAAAACCAAGGATTTTTTCGTTATACAGGGCATTCAGCATAAGGCTCACCACAGGGGGTGGGTTGAACACCCCGGTCTGCAACGATATATAATGGCCTAATCGCCCAGGACAACAGGCCCCAGCCGGCCACCAGGAGTTTACCATGTTCGCCAAGCGGGTCAGCATCGAGCAGGTCGAAGAAGGCAACGAACTGGCGCCGAAATTCGACGCCGAGGGCTTGTTGCCCTGTGTCACCACCGCCGCCGATAGCGGCGAAGTGCTGATGCTCGGCTATATGAATGAGGAGGCCCTCAAACGCACCATCGCCACCGGCGAAGCCCATTACTACAGCCGCAGCCGCAAGGTTTTGTGGCATAAGGGCGCCACTTCGGGCCTGGTGCAGAAGGTGGTGGAACTGCGCATCGACGACGACCAGGACGCCGTGTGGCTGCGGGTGCGGGTTGAGGGCGATGCCAGTTGCCATGTCGGCTACCGTTCCTGCTTCTACCGCTCGGTGCCGACCGGCGCGGCAGCGGCGCAGGGCGATGCTGCTGTAGCCCTGACCTTCGAGGAAAGCGAAAAGGCGTTTGACCCGAAGGCGGTGTATGGCGACGCGCCGAACCCGACGATTCTGTAACACCCTGACGATTCGGCAAAACCAAGAAATATCGCCGATACGCGGTAAGGTCGCTTTAGTCCAGCGACCGTAAGGTGTAGTCTGCCCCGGGTAAACGGGTTGGAAACAGATTATAATGCCGACAAACAAGTCGTTGCTCGACCGTCTGGGCGACATCATTTTCGGCGATGCGGATTCCTCCGCCCCCGCATCCACTACAACCGGCTCGGCCCCGGCCCCGCCTGCACGCCCGGCAGCTTCCTCATCACTGCCGGCCAAACTGCCCGCCGGCACCATGCAGCTGATCGGCCTGGCCAATATGCGCCAGAGCCTGGGCGAACAATGGCCAACCAGCGCCGAGAAGGTTTATCGCGTGGTGGACAGCGTGTTGCGCCGCCGCCTGGATGTTACCGATGCCTTCTACAAGGTGGATGACGAAACCTATCTGGTGCTGTTCACCCGGCTCGACCGCGCTGCCGCCGGCTTCAAGGCCAAAGTAATCGCCGAGGAAGTTGAAAAACTGGTGCTGGGCGAATTGCCGACCGACAATCATATCAGCGTGTTATCGGCGGTGGCGGAAGTGGAACGCGGCATGATTCTGGAGAAAATCCAGAGTGTGACCGATCTGGTGCGTTATGTGCGGCAAGCTTCCGAAGCGGAAGCCGCCGCGCGTGCAACCCAGCCCGGCGAGGTGCTGCTGTTTGACGAAACGCCGCTGCCGGTGGTTGGCACAGAAAGCGGCACGGCAGCCGCTGCAACGCCGGTAACCGGTGCCGGGCCGGATTTGGCCGATCTGGACCAGCCGCTGGGCAGCCTGTTTGAGCGCAAAAGCGTGGCGATGTTCCTGAAGGAATGCCGGGCCGGCTTCTTTCCATCTTTCAGCCTCCGACGGCGTTCCTTCTCGGCGTATTTCGCGGTGGCGATGCATGGCCCAAGCGCCAAGCCGGCGCATCAGGTGCAAGACCCACTGCTGGATATGCCCGATGAATTGCCGTTCCAGATTGACCGCTATGTGCTGACCAGCGGCCTGCTTGGTCTGCACCGCATGCTGAGCAATGGTGATCGTGGCCTGGTGATCATGAGCGTGGCCTACAGCACGCTGGCACATTCCCGCCAGCGCGAGACGTATTTCACCCGGCTGCGCGAGGTGCCGCCCGGGTTGGCGAAATATCTTGGCTTCAGCCTGCGCGACATTCCGGCCGGCACCCCGGCCAGCCGGGTGGCTGAGATCATGGCCTATCTGCAACCTTTTGGTGGCAGCCGGCTGCTGCGTATCGGCGCTGATTTTCATCTCATCGACAGTTATGCCACAACCGGCTGTCATGGCGTTGTCACCAGTGTGCCGCACCAGGAGCTGGACCTGTCCAAGCGCTTCCAGCAATTGAGCAATTTCACCAAGCGGGCGCATCTGCACCACCTGGAATGTATCCTCACCGATGCCGACAGCATGGATGACGTTTCCACCGCTGTGGCGGCCGGCTTCACCTATCTGCTGGGCGATGCCGTGGCGCCGCTGATGGATACCCCGGGCATGGTGCGCGGATTGCGTATCGACCACATCCTGCGCGCCAGCAGCAACACCTGAAACGATAATAAATATACGATTAAAGCGTCCGTTTAGTACATTATATAAAAGCTATGCAATTATAGATCATTAAATAAAGATAAATTCCCAATTTCCCACAATCTATAGAATATATTCCCCTCAAGTATTAAGCTACGCCGTTTGGATAGGTGCATGACAGAACAGCGTGGTATGAAATCGGCGATACGATGGCTGGGCGACTTCCTGTTCGGGGAAGAGGAAGCCAGCCGTCAAGCCCGTGCGGCACGACCGGCCCGGCCCCAGCCGAGCGGAGAGGCTGGTCTGCGCAGTATCGGCAGTCTGGCCAATCTCGACCGCAGCAAGATTGCTGCCGGCAGCTTGCAGTTGATTGGCTTAAACGGCATTCGCGAAAAACTGGGCGATAACTGGCCCCGACTTTCGGTAGGCATCCATCGCCTGGTTGAATCGGTGCTGCAACGCCGCCTGGATGTTACCGATGCCTATTATCGGGTGGATGAGGAAAGTTATCTGGTGCTGTTCACCCGGCTGCAACGCACCGAAGCCGAATTCAAGGCCACCGTGATATCAAAGGAAATCCAGGCCCTGATCCTGGGCGAAGCCGCCGCCGAAAGCGGCATCGCCGTGGTGTCGCGCGTGACCGAAATCGACCGCGAATTGGTGCTGGAAAAAATTGGCTCGTTGCAGGAATTGCTTGATCACGTACGCCAGAAAACCGCTGAAGAAGCCGCAGCCAATGCCGTAGCGGCTGGTGCTGACACAGCAGTGCAGGAAGACATGACGGCAACCGGCCTGGACCTCGATTCCGATCTCGGCCAGCTTTTCCAGCGCACCAGCCACGAAGCATTCCTGCAACATTGCACCACACGTTTCCAGCCACTTTTTGGCATGCGGCGCCGGGTTTTTGGTTCCTATCTGACGATTACCATCAACCAGCATACCGGTCGGGTGGCACGGGTTAGCGACGATCCGTTGCTGGACAAGCCGCATGAACTGCCCTTCGCGCTGGATCGTTTCATGCTCGGCGCCGGCATGATGGGGCTGCACCGCATGTTGCAGAATGGCATGCAGGCCAAGGTGGTGATCGCGGTTGGTTATGAGACACTGAATGTCAGCCGGCTACGCGAAGTGTATTTCGCACGCATCAAGGATTTGCCCGAAGGGCTGCGTCGTTATCTGGCCTTTGCGCTCTACAATATCCCGCCCGGCACGCCGGCCAGCCGCATCGCCGAATTGCTGGCCTATCTGCGGCCGCTGGCAGCGCTGCATGTGCTGCATATCCCGTTCGATCCAAAACTGATCGATATATATGCCGGTGTGGGCTGCTACGGCTTCAGCACCGAGATACCATCCGGCCTCGAACCCATGCGGCTGCAACGTGATCTGGCATTGTTTGCCCGTCGCGCCACGTTGGGCCGGCATGAATCGATCCTGGCCAATGTGAATAATTTTGACATCATGCACGCCGCCACGGCAGCCGGCTTCGGGGTCTTATGGGGTGACGCGATCTGCGGCAGCGTCGATGTGCCTGGCTCGGTGGACAGAACCCGCATGATGCATGTGCCGCGCCATCCGGGTTGAAGCTCAGAGTCCCAGCAATCCATAGGGATAAAACCGCGCGCTGTCGCCAGGCTCCAGCCGGGTTCGGCTTTCCTCCAGTTCCAGGATGCCGTCGCTGCCGGTGAGCGAGGTGATGATGCCGGCGCCATCAACCGGATATTTGCGCGCCAGCCAGCCTTCGCCCTGTTCATCCGGCTCCAGCATCACGCGCACCCATTCGCGCCGATCCGGCTTCTTTTTGTACGCAAAGCCGGCGCGCACCGGAAACGCCCGCAGCGGCGGCAATTCCGCACCGCCAAGCCGCGCCAGCAAGGGCCGTGCGAAAAAAGCGAAAGTGAGCAAAGCCGCCACCGGATTACCCGGCAGGCCAAAATACGGCACACGGCCAATCTGGCCCAAAGCCACCGGGCGGCCCGGCTTGATCGCCAGGCGCCAGAGATGCAGCGCGCCGTGTATCTCGATGGCGGCCTTGACATGATCCTCCTCGCCGGTGGAAACGCCGCCCGAGGAAATCACCGCATCATGACCCGCTGCCGCCTCGGCCAGTTTTGCCGCCAGGATGTCGCGCTTATCGGGCAGGATGCCCAAATCACTGACCTGGCAGCCAAGCCGGTGCAGCAAGGCCGCCAGCATCGGCCGGTTGGCATCATAAATGCCACCCGGCGGCAAAGGCTGGCCGAGCGGATTTACCTCGTCGCCGGTGGACAGCAAGGCCACCCGCAAGGGCCGGTAGACCGGCAGGTCGGCATGGCCCACAGCGGCAGCCAGCGCCAGATGTGTCGGTGTGAGTATTGTGCCGGGCGCCAGCGCCACCTGGCCGGCAGCGATATCTTCGCCGGCAGCGCGGCTATTGGCCCCGCGTTTGATCCCGGGGCGGATTGTCACCTGCGCTTCTGTTGCGCTGCAATCCTCCTGCATCAGCACAGTATCCATACCCTGCGGCATCAGCGCGCCGGTGAAGATACGCACCGCGCTGCCGCGTGGTGGCAGGCCGGCATGCGGATGCCCGGCAGCGGCGCGGCCAACAACCGGCAATTTGGTGGCGGTATCGGGGTTCAGATCGTCGAAATAGACCGCATAGCCATCCACCGCCGAATTGGCCTGCGGCGGCACACTGACCTGGGCCCGCACCGGCTGCGCCACAGCACGCCCAAGGCAATGCTGCAACGGCAGGGTTTCACTTTGCGTCACCGGCACCAGGCGCTGGCGCAGCTCGGCCAGGGCCTGATCCAGCGGCAGCAGCGCGCCGCCATGGGCGAAGCAATCGTCAGTCAGCTGCGCCAAGCTTCACCCCCGCCACGAAGCCGGCCTGCCCGGCGGCGCTGGCACACCAAGCCAGGATGAAATCGGCAATGCCGGCCACATCATCCACATCCAGGCGTGGCGCCGTGAGATGCAAAGGCTCGGCATCGCAGGCTACGGCGATGATGGCCGGATCATCAGGCTGCAACAGCGGCTTGCCAACACATTGGCGCCACACCTCGATCTTGGCATGGCCTTCGCGCTTGAAGCCTTCCACCAGCACCAGATCAATCGGGCTGAGCCGCGCCAGCAGATCGGCCAGGCTGGGTTCTGGCGCGCCGCGCAATTCATGCATCAGGGCAAAACGCTGCGCCGACGAGATCAACACTTCGCTGGCGCCGGCTACACGATGGCGGTGGCTGTCCTTGCCCGGCTTATCCACATCGAAACTGTGATGCGCATGTTTGATCGTGGATACCCTGAGGCCACGCGCCACCAGGGCCGGGATCAACTTTTCCAGCAAAGTGGTCTTGCCCGCGCCGCTCCAGCCGGCAATGCCAAGCACATGGGTCACGACGGCTTCCTGTCCTTCGGCTCGGCGGCACGATCTGCGTAGTAATCATCCGTGGTGCGTACCATCGGGCGCGGCGCGCCAGCATAGGGATCAATGGCATTTTCGGATTGCGCAATCACGCGGCAATCGGCGCACATGCGAATGCGGTCGATCATCTTGTTTTCGGCGAACATCCAATGTTTGCCGCCCAGTTTTTCGGCGATGCGCTCAACCGAGGATTTGATCCCGAACGGCTTGGCGCAGCGGATGCAGTGAAACGGCTCTTCTTCCTTCACCAGTCGCGGCGCGGCAGCGGCGGAGAGAAAGTTGAAGCGCGGTTCCAGCGTGATGACCTTTTCCGGGCAGGTGTTTTTGCACAAGCCGCATTGCACGCAGGCATCCTCGGTGAAGCTGAGGCGCGGATATTCCGGATCGTCGCTCAGCGCCCCGGTGGGGCAGGCCGAGACGCAGGACAGGCAGAGTGTGCAGCCGGCGGCATCCACCACCACATTGCCGAACGGCGCCCCGGCCGGCAATGCCACCTGATCCGGCGGCGCCACGCCATCCTGCTGCGGCGCCACCTTGTGCAGATGGCGCAGCCCCAGCTTGGCGATATCGCGCTTGCTGCCCATCGGCAGGAAGGCAGCGGCAGACGGCGCCGTCTGCCCGGGCAGGGCGCGCAACGCCGCCAGCAGACTATCCGGATCGGCGGTATCGATCAGGCCGAGCCGGCCGGCGCCATAACCCAGGCCGCCCAGCATGGCTTCGCTGAGGCCGAGCGACTGCGCCAATGGCAGCAGGTCGTCGCGCTTCGGCGCTGCCAGCACCTGCACGGCGGAGACGCCATAGGCAAAGGCCGCCGCAAAAAAATCAATGCCCAGTTCGGTGATCGAATAGACCACAAAGGGCAGCACCCGCGCCGGCAGGCCATCGCCATGGCGCGCCAGGGCATCGATCAGCGGCGTGCCATGCTTGTCGTCATGCACCAGCAGCACGGCCTGTTCACCACCCGCAGCCTTGTAGGCCAGCAGCAGCGCGCGCAGCCGTTCGGCCAGGGTGGCGGCGGGCGGCAGGCGGTAATCCGCCGCACCCGTGGGACAGACAGCGCCGCAAGCGCCGCAGCCGGCGCAGATATGCGGATCAAACGCCACCTTGTCGCCATCCGGGCGGATCGCGCCGGTGGGGCAGACATCAAGGCAGCGATTGCAGCCGATTTTCTTTGAGCGGCCATGCGCGCAAAGCTCGGCGTGATACTGCACATAAAGCGGCTTCTCGAATTCGCCGACCAGATCAACCGCTTCAAACAAGGCGCGCTGCACGGCGGCCGGATCGTTGGGATCGGGGCGGAAATAGCCGTCGCGTTTTTCATGCGCCGGAAAGAGCGGCGTGCCGCCAGACAGATCAATGATGATATCGCAGCGCGATGCCGCACCCTGGCGCGGTGCGCCAAAACGCAGGCTGCCACGTGAAGAAGGCAGCGGCAGGGCGTAATCATCCACCACCAGCTCAAATGCGCCAAGATAACCGCGCGCCGCACGCACATGGCCCTGCACTACCGGAATATCCATACGCGGCTGGCCCGCCACATCGCGCGGCCGATCCAGCATCACGGTGATATCCAGCCGGCTGCCAAGCTGGCGCGCCACGTCAATGGCGCGTTCATCGCGGCCATAGATCAGCGTGACGCCAGCGGATTTCAGCGGCACCGTGGGCATCACCGGATTGGGTACGGTGGCAGCGGCCAGCAAGGCGGCGATCTTCGGCATGGCCGCCTCGGCCTCGCTCGACCAGCCGGCGGTTTCTCGGATATTGACATAGGCCACCGGCGTGGTGGATTTGCGCTCGGCACGCAATTCATCAAACAGCGGCGCTTCCTGGGTGCAGGCCACCAGCAAGGGTTCGCCGGCATCCAGCGCCTTGTGAAACCGCTCCACCTGCGCCCGGCAAAGCTGGGTGGCAAGCTCGGCCACTTCCTTGGCCGGCTGGCCGCAGGCCCTGGCCAGCGCCTTGCCATCCAGCGGCATGCTGCCTTCACAATCGCAAACCAGCAGGCGTTTGCCTTCCAGGCGCATCCGGCTCCATCCCCTTACAGACCGCTTCCGGCAGCGGATTTGCCCGCGCAGGATTTGGTTTTTGCTTTCAAGGAATTATAGTGTTTCACGGTCGCCAAGGCCAGCTTGTGGGGGTGTTGTCGCGTGTTCAAATCATTTCTTGCGCTGCTGCTTTGCCTGCTGGTCCTGCCAGCTTTTGCCGCCGACCTGGAGCCGCCCAGCCTGGAACGCGGTGAGGAGCTGTGGGGCAAATGCCGCGCCTGTCACAGCCTGGAGCCGAATGGCCGCAATCTGGTGGGGCCGCGCCTGTTCGGCATGTTCGGCCGCCAAGCCGGCAGCGTGGCCGATTACCGCTATTCCGAAGTGATGAAAACATCCGGCGTGATCTGGACCGATGCCAACCTGGATGCCTATCTGGCGGCAACGCAGGATTTTATGCCCGGCAACAAGATGTATGGCGGCCTTGCCATCGCCCAGGACCGCGCCGACCTGCTGTTCTGGCTGAAGCACAAGCTGGGCGTGAAATAACACGCGGCAGCCGCTTGGAAACAAACGGATTTGTTTCCCAACCAAGCGGCACTTGCTATAATCAGGCCATAAATTCCGGGAGGGTTGCCATGAAAGCCTTTATCGCTGGTTCCGCTGTTGCCGTGCTGCTCGCCGTGGCCGCTGCCTTTGTGCTCGATACGGTCAACAAGCCGGTCGATACCGCCTATACCACGCAGAGCGCCCGCGTCTCGCATAACTGATCCAACGCCGGTTTACCGGCGTTTACTGCATGCCCGCGCCAGCCGGTCGCGGGCATTGTCCTGTCTGGACCCTACTTGCCGGGTTCGACCGGTTCTCCGGTTTCCAGCGACCAGACCTTGATCACGGTGTCATAACCGCCGGAAATGCCGCGTTTGCCATCGGCTGAGAAGGCCACCGCCCAAACCGGCTTTTCATGCCCGGCGAATTGGCGCAACTGCTTGGCCTCGGCGATATCCCAATAGCGCATCAGCTTGTCGCCGCCACCCGAAAGTAGCCGTTTCCCATCCGCCGAGATCGCCAGGCCGGTGACAAAGGTGGCATGGCCCGGCAAGCGGCCCAAAGCCTTGCGCCCGGCAATATCCCATAAGCGCAGCGCGCCATCGGTGGAGCCGGTGATTGCGGTGCGGCCATCCGGCGTCACCACCACGGCATTCACGCTGGCTTCATGCCCGGTCAGGCTGGCGATTTCCTTACCCGTGGCGATATCCCAGATTTTCAGCGTCAGATCATAGCTGACCGAAACCAGCTCGCGGTCGCCCATGGCAAACGCCACCTGCATCACATTGGCCTGATGGCCTTCAAAACTGCGCAGCAATTTGTTGCCGGCCAGATCCCAGAGCCGGATGCTGCGATCCCAGCTTGCCGAGGCGAGCGATTTACCATCACGGCTCAGCGCCAGCCCGGCCACGTTGTTGACATGGCCTTCCAGGCGGGCGGTTTCCTTGCCGCTTTGCAAATCCCAGCGGATGATCTTGTGATCCCAACTGCCCGAAACCGCTGAGCGGCCATCGGGCAGGAACAGCACTGCGTTCACCGAAGCGGTGTGACCATCCAGCACTTTCAGTTCGCTCTGCGCCCGCAAGTCCCAGAGCCTGAGCGTGTAGTCCCAACTGGCTGAGAGCAGGCTTTTGCCATCGGGCGACACCGCCACGCTATTCACCATGGCGCCATGGCCGAGCAGATCGGCGCGCGCCCCGGGCACCGGCAAAAGCAGCAACAGGCCAGCCGCCAGCAGCAGTTTCCAGCCTTTGCGGCTATACCTTGCCCCGATCATTCCGCGCCTCCCATCTGCCGCAACCGGCTGCCGGCTTTTGTGCTATGCTGCCCTCAGCCGGTGCCAAACCGGCAGCAATAATCCAGGGAGACAACCAGCATGTCCAGTCGAAGCTCGATTATGCTGCGCCCCACGCGCCGCCATTTTCTGCACGGATCAGCTTTGCTCGCCGGCAGCAGCCTGTTCGCCATGCCGCATATTGCCCACGCCGCCGCGCCCTTCACGCTGAAGCCTTTGCCCTATGCGGATAATGCGCTGGCCCCGGTGATCTCGGCCGATACCATCGGCTTTCACTATGGCAAGCATCATGCCGGCTATCTTGCCGCCGTGAACAAAACGCTGGAAAGCGACGATCTGCGCAGCCAATCAATGGCCGACATCATCAAGACCACCGCCACCAACCCCACCAAAGCCGGATTGTTCAACGCCATCGCCCAGGTCTGGAACCATGATTTCTACTGGGATTCGCTACATCCCAAGGGCGGCGGCAAACCCACTGGCCGCATCGCCGAGCGGATCAACGCCTCTTTTGGCGATTACGACAAGTTCAAGGCCGCCTTCACCGCTGCGGCTTTGGGCCAGTTCGGCTCGGGCTGGGCCTGGCTTTGCGCCGAGGGCGACAAGCTGACCATCCGGCGCACCGCCAATGCCGATACGCCGGTTTATGTTGCCGGGGTTAAGCCGCTGCTCACCATCGATGTGTGGGAGCATGCCTATTATCTGGATTACCAGAATCGGCGCGCCGAATATGTTGCCGCCGTGATCGATAAGCTGCTGCATTGGGAATTTGCCGAGAAAAATCTCGGCTGAGCGCTGTCAGCCACCCTCCTCGCCCCCGCTGAGCCAATGGCGGGGGCGATTTTTTATGTCTCATTCCAGCCATTTTATCACTGCCAAACGGTTTTCCCCGGCGCCAAGGCGCGCTACTTGAATCCCGCCCAGACAGGTAACTCCTGCCGGCCCGGCCATCTGGCCGGGTTTGGCGAAACGCAAGAGGAATTTTGGTATGACAGCCCCTTTCAGCATGAAGCCCCTCCCCTATGCCGATGACGCGCTCAGCCCGGTGGTCAATCCCGGCACCATCGGCTTCCACTATGGCAAACATCACACCACCTATCTCAACAACCTGAACAAGTTTGCCAGCGAAGATGCCGCGTTGCAGGGCAAGAGCCTGGAGCAGATCATCCAGGACAGCACCGGCAAGGCCGACAAGGTGGCGATTTTCAATAATGCCGCCCAGGTCTGGAATCATGATTTCTATTGGGATTCGCTGGCGCCGAAGGCTGGCGGGCAGCCGACCGGCCGCATCGCCGACCTGATCAAGGACAGCTTCGGCGATTATGCCAAGTTCAAGGCCGATTTCGCCGCCGCCGCTGTGGGCCAGTTCGGCGCCGGCTGGGCCTGGCTGTGCCTGGAAAACGGCAAGCTGACTATCCGCAAGACCCCGAATGCCGAAACCCCGCTGACCGTGGCCGGCGTGAAGCCGCTGCTGACCATCGATGTGTGGGAGCATGCCTATTATCTGGATTGGCAGAACCGCCGCCCGGATTATGCCAATGCCGTGATCGACCAGTTGCTGAACTGGGATTTCGCCGAGAAGAATCTGGGCTGATCCAAGTATCAGGCCAAAATGAAAGCGGCGGTCTCGCGACCGCCGCTTTTTTATTGCTCCAGACTTGCCGGGCGATCAATCGTCGCCGGCTGCCGCCTTGCCGCCGCCAAGCTGCTGCTGCACCCAGAGGCTGTGATGCTCCTTGGCCCAGTTCACATCAACCTGGCCGCTGCCCATGGCGTCAAAGGCGCCTTCCATGCCCACCGAGCCGATATAGATATGGGCCAGGATCACCGCCACCAGCAGGATGCCGGCAATGGCGTGCACCAGATGCGAAATCTGCATGCCGGCCATATCGGTGAAGTAGAACGGGAACATCAGGATATAGCCGGAAACTGCCAGCGCCACGGAACCCAGCACCACCAGCCAGAACAACACCTTCTGGCCGCCGTTGAACTTGCCGGCCGCCGGATGCACGCCCTTTTTCAGCACGCCGCCACCCTGGGCGAACCAAGCCGCATCCACCGCGCTGAACATATTATGTTTGATCCACATCACGGCCATCAGGAACACGCCGAGGCAGAACGGGAAGCTGAGATAGTTATGCGCCACCTTGCCGAAACTGGCCAGCGAGGCAAAGGCTTCCGGCCCCAGCACCGGCCGCACCACGGTAAGGCCGAAGGCCAGGTTCAAGCCTGACAGGCCCAGCACGATGAAGCTGGTGGCAGTGAGCCAATGGGCAAAACGCTCAACACCGTTGAAACGCTCAATGGTGCGGCCCGACAGGCCGTGATCCACCTTGATGCGGCCACGGATCGCCATGAAGGCGGCCAGACCAACCACCACCAGCAGCAACAGCCAGCCGCCGAGCGACTTGACCGGGCCTTCGCGCATTTCACGCCATTCGCGGCCCTGCGGCTGGATCAGCAAAGCGGATTTGGCATCCGGGATCGAGACGCGGCCCTGCACCGGATTCTTGAGCTGCTCCAGCAGGGCTGCATCATTATTGGCCGGCGGCTGCGGCTGTGCCTGCACCGGCGCAACCGCCAGCATGGCAACCACGGCAAAAGCGGCCAGGAAACCTCGTTTGAAGAAAGTCATGCGCTGTTCCTTCCCTGAACCGTCAAGCACCCAGACCGCCCTTGTAGGCAGTGGCCCAGCCCCAGGCGCCCGAGCCATAACCACGGCGGCTGACGCGCTCCTTGTAAATCGAGGCAATCACATCGCCATCGCCGGCCAGCAAAGCCTTGGTCGAGCACATCTCGGCGCAAAGCGGCAGCTTGCCTTCGGCCAGACGGTTGGCGCCATATTTGATATATTCTTCCTTGGTGTTGTCGGCTTCCGGGCCACCGGCGCAGAAGGTGCACTTGTCCATCTTGCCGCGGCTGCCGAAATTGCCGACCTGCGGATATTGCGGGGCGCCAAACGGGCAGGCGTAGAAGCAATAGCCGCAGCCGATGCACAAATCCTTGGAATGCAGCACCACGCCTTCCTCGGTCTTGTAGAAACAATCGACCGGGCAGACCGCCATGCAGGGCGCATCTTCGCAATGCATGCAGGCCATCGAGATTGAACGCTCGCCCTTCTGGCCGTCATTCAACGTGACGACACGACGGCGATTGATGCCCCAAGGCACCTCGTTCTCATTTTTACAGGCAGTGACGCAGGCATTGCATTCAATGCAGCGCTCGGAGTCGCAGAGGAATTTCATGCGGGCCATGATGATGTCTCCCTAACCGGCGCTCAGGCCGCCTCGATGCGGCACAAAGTGGCCTTGTTCTCATGCATATGGGTAACCGGGTCGTAGCCATAGGTGGTGACGCCGTTCACCGACTCGCCGAGCACCACCGGATCGGTGCCCTGCGGGTAGTTCTTGCGCTGGTCCACGCCCTGCCAGAAGCCGGAGAAGTGGAACGGCATGAAGGCAACGCCCTTGCCGACGCGCGGCGTGACCAATGCCTTGACCTTGGCCTTGGATTTGCTTTCCGGGCCATAAACCCAGACATCCTGGCCATCCTTGACGTTGAGCCGCGCAGCGTCGTCGGGATTGATCTCGACGAACATATTCTGCTGCAACTCGGCGAGCCACTTGTTGGAGCGGGTTTCTTCGCCGCCACCTTCGTATTCGACCAGACGGCCGGAAGTGAGGATGATCGGGAAATCCTTGGTCACATCCTTGTCCTGGATGCTCTTGCCAAGATGCGGCAGGCGGTAATCGCGGCGATCCGCCATGGCCGGATACTTGCCGACAAGATCACGCCGCGAAGTATAGATCGGCTCGCGATGCACCGGGATCGGATCAGGCAGGCCGAAGGCATTGGCGCGCGCCTTGGCATTGCCCATCGCCTGCACACCATGCGCCATGGTGACACGGATGATGCCGCAGCTCAGATCAATCGCCCAGCCGACGCCATCGGGATTGTTGCCGCCGATACGCTCAATGGTGGCGCGTTCGGCATCGGTCAGTTCCTTGTCCCAGCCCATCTTCTTGAGCAGGCCATAGGTGAATTCGGGATGACCGTCCTTGATCTCCGAATCGACCGGATAGGAGCCATCGGCCAGCAGCGAGACGCCGTTGCGTTCCACACCGAAGCGGGCACGGAAGGCGCCGCCGCCATCCTTCACCGGCAGATTGGTGTTGTAGAGCACATGGGTGCCGGGATGCTTCATCTCCGGTGTGCCCCAGCATGGCCAGGGCAGGCCATAGAATTCGCCCTTGAGCGGCCCCTTGGTGGCGCGCAGCGAGATGATGTCAAAATCACCCTGATGCTTCATATGCTCCTTCAGGCGTTCCGGCGACTGGCCGGAATAGCCGATGGAGATGGTGCCGCGATTGATCTCGCGCAGGATGTCCTCGACATTCGGCTCGTCGCCGGCATCGATCTTGATGTTCTTGAACATCTCCTTATCGAAGCCGAGCTTCTGGGCGAACTTGTAGAGAATCCAGTGATCCGGCTTTGATTCAAACACCGGCGGCACAATCTGCTCGCCCCATTGCAGCGAACGATTTGAGGCGGTGCGCGAACCGCGCGTTTCAAGCTGGGTGCAGGCCGGCAGCAAATACGTGCCGTTCTTGCGATCCGGCAGGGCGGCGGCGGTGGTCGGGTGCGGGTCCACCACCACCATCAACTCGACCTTCTCCATGCCGGTGCGCATCTCGGTCATACGCGGCACGGTATTGCCGCCATGGCCCCAGAAGAACATCGCCTTCACGTTGTCCTTCTGCTCCAGGTCCTTCTTTTCGGCGAGCACGGCGTCGAACCAGCGGGTCGACGGGATGCCCTTCATCTCCATCATCTTCTTGTCCTGGAAGCGTGACAGCATCCAGTTATAGTCAACCTCCCAAACCCGGCACCAATGTTTCCAGGCGCCTTCCACTAGGCCGTAATAGGCCGGCAGCGTGGTCACATCGAGGCCAAGATCGGTGCAGCCCTGTACGTTGCAATGGCCGCGGAAGATATTGGCGCCGCCGCCTTCAACACCGATATTGCCCAGCGCCAATTGCAGGATGGAGAGCGCGCGCACATTGGCGGTGCCGACGGTATGCTGGGTCACGCCCATGCACCAGATCAGGGTGCCGGGCTTGTTCTTCGCCATGGTCTCGGCGACGCGCTTCATCTGCTCGCCCGGCACGCCGGTAACTTTTTCCACCTCGTCCGGGGTCCACTTGGCCACTTCGGCGCGGATGTCATCCATGCCGTAAACGCGCTGGCGGATATATTCCTTGTCTTCCCAGCCATTCTGGAAGATGTGCCACAGCAGGCCGTAGATCACGGGGATATCGGTGCCGGGCCGGATGCGCATGTATTCGGTGGCATGTGCGGCCGTGCGGGTGAAGCGCGGATCGATCACGATCACCGGGGCGCGGTTCTTTTCCTTGCCGCGCAGCACATGCTGCAACGACACCGGATGCGCCTCGGCGGGATTGCCGCCCATGATCACGATGCACTTGGAATTGTGAATGTCGTTGTAGCTGTTGGTCATCGCGCCGTAGCCCCAGGTATTGGCGACGCCGGCAACAGTGGTGGAATGGCAGATACGGGCCTGATGGTCGATATTGTTGGTGCCCCAGAAGGCGGCAAGCTTGCGGAACAGATAGCCGCCTTCGTTGGAGAATTTGGCCGAACCAAGCCAGTAGACCGATTCAGGGCCGGACTTCTCACGAATTTCGAGCAGCTTGTCGCCGATCTCGTTGACCGCAACATCCCAGGAGATGCGGGTCCATTTGCCGTCGACCAGCTTCATCGGATATTTCAGGCGGCGGTCGCCATGGGTCAATTCGCGGATCGACGCGCCCTTGGCGCAATGCGTGCCGAGATTGATCGGGCTTTCCCAGCTCGGTTCCTGGCCCACCCAGACGCCGTTTTCCACTTCCGCCGTGACGGTGCAGCCAACCGAGCAATGGGTGCAGATATTCTTCTTCTTTTCGATCTTGGCGCTGGCCGAAGGCGCCGCTTCGGCGCGCTTGACCATGCCGCCGCCGAGCGTGCCGATGGCGGCCAAACCGCCCGCAGCCATGCCGGAAGCCTTGAGGAAACCACGGCGATCCATGGTTTCAAGCGCGGCGCCCGCGAGCATGCCGCTCAGGCGGCTATGCGCCACAGAACCGGATTGCGCACCGGATTGCATGGCAGTGGTGGAACTTTTTTTGATCAGCATGGTGGAGCCTCCCGATCCTGCAACAGTCGCCTGTGATAACCGTTCAGAGCCGGTTCTGGGCGTAATAGGTCTTGACGTGTTCGGTTTCCTTGTAGCGCGCCTTCTTGCGCTCCTGCGCATTCTCGGCCGCTTCAACCTTGGCAGGGGCCGCAACCACCACGGCAACGGTGGCAGCGGCGGCGCCTACACCGGCACCGCGCAGAAAATCGCGCCGGCCCAGTTTCTCCTGCTTGTCTTGCTTGCTCATATCCGGTCCTCCCGTGAAAAAACGGCGCGCGGCTCAGGCCGCGAGCGCAAAACCCTGTGTTTCGATGGCAAAGAACAACCGCCCGATGCGGCCAAGCGGGCGCAGCAGGGCTGCACTCTCGGCGGTTTCCAGATCGGCAAAGAACTTGTCGGCCCAGGGCGCCAGATGGTTCTGGAAAAAACGCTCCTGCTGCGCCAGGGCAGCCGGCGCCACGCCGTCACCGCCGGCAATCAACTGGCCCATCATTTCGCACAGCGCGCCGATATGATCCTCCGGCTCCACCACGCCTTCGGCAGCGGCAAAGCCGAGGCGACGCATATCGCCACGTAGCCTGGCCAAAGGTTGCTCAAACAGGAAGCCGGTGCGGTAATACGAGGCATAGGGCAGCAATTCGCCGCGCGCCAGGCCGATAAACAAGGCGTCCCATTCCTCCTGCGCCCGCTCCAGCGAGGTGGCGCGCGCCAGATGCGCCAGATCGGCAATCGCCTGACCCAGTGCGGAAGCATCACCCTTAAGCTGCCCCAGCGCGGTCAGCAGGCCGGTATCCGGGCGGCGCGACAGGCAGCGCGCCAGCAAGGCATACATCTGCGCCCGCCAGACCTCTTCTTCCGGCAGATCAGGCAAGGCACCGGGGGCATCGGCATCGGGAAACAGGTCGGGCCGCAGCATGTGGCGCCCAACCTGACCACCGGTGGCCTTCTCGATTGGCAGCACATATTCGGCGGGGATACGCTCGGCACGGTTGAGCCAATGCCAGACATTGGCCTGCTTGACGCCAAGCAGCCGGGCGAGCTGGGTCTGCCCGCCAACAATCTCGATTGCTTTTGCCAATGCTTCTGACACGGTATCTCCCCTGCCCGTTCATCCTACTAATCGTTTTGTTGTTAGGCAATCTTTATCCGCCGGAAGTGATTGAAAACAAAGCATAATCTCTTCGCAATTGCGAAATTTTGCGAGTGATTTTCAGTAGCTTTGATAATGAGTATTAGTCTCTATATTTCATTTGGCGGAATTTCCCGGAAAAGCCTATTTATCACCGAATAATTTGCATGCAGAGCGGATGAAGGCAGAAGTTGTGATTGCAGGTGTGAAACACGCATTATATGGTTCCGTTATGGAGCCATATTGGAGCCTGCCATGCCCGTAACGCTTTCGATCAAATCAGTGCCCGATTCTCTAGCGGAACGCCTGCGCCAACGCGCCGCGCGTAATCATCGCTCACTGCAAGGTGAGTTGATGACAATCATTGAGCAGGCCGGCCAGGAGCCGCAGCTTGATATCCAGGCTGTCTATGAGGAAATCCAGCGGCTGGGTTTGAAAACCTCGAATGAATCAGCGGCCATGCTGCGCGAGATGCGAGATGGCCGTAATCGTGGTTGATGCCTCGGCCTTGGCCGCCGTGATCTACGGCGAACCTGAGGCAAGCAGGATGACCTTATATGATGCAGCCGTAGCCTCAGGCCGGTAAGGCGCCGCCATGGCGGCGGCGCGGCGGCAAAGGTGCCGCTTCGGCCGGCTCAACAGTCTGCTCCGGTGCTTCGGCCAATGGCGCTTCCGGCGGCAAAGGCGCGATGCGCAGTGAGCCGGTGCCAGTACCAATATCGGCGCCTGTATCATTGGGGGCTGCCTCGGCGGGCGATACCACAGCGCTGGTTTCCGCTAGCTGCTCGCCTTGCTGCTGCTCTGCCGGTTCATCGGGCAGGATTTGCTGCACAAGCTTTTTGATATCGTCGGTCGGCAACAGGTCGCCATAACCCGGCGCCGTGAAATCCCAGTTATATTCCACCAACGGCTTGTATTCGAGCACACTCGGCTCGGTCAGCCACAATTTGCGCAACGCGGCCTGGCGCAAACCTGCCGGCACACCCTTGGCCAGAAAGACCGAAAAATCACTCTCCGCCGTCAGCGTCTCGATTGGCGGCAGGGTGGCCGGATCAATGGTGGCTTCGGCCTCAGCCGGCGGCTCAGCCTTGGCCTTGGCTTCAACCGCCTCGGCCTGGCGCACCGCCTGTTTGCGCTGCGCCCAGCGCGACAGGAAGTTATCGCCGCTCATCACTCATCCTCCGGCATCTGGCGCAGCGGGTCGCTGGCATAAAGCCGGGTGCGACGCGCCAGGGCTTCCGGATCGGCCTTGTCACGCTTGCGCTTGTATTTCTCGGTGCGCGGCGGATAGCGCTGCACATAATCCTGCATCCAGTCGCGCACGCCGGGCGGCATCGGCACAAAATCCACGATATCATCGCCGGTATCGTTATGGGCATGCGCCTCGCCGGGGTCCACCGAGGCGCCGTAAAGCTCGATGCGGCCGGCCTCGGCGCCGTGGCGCAGAAACACCCACACCGCCGGCTCGCGGCCTTCCAGGTTATAGGCGTAGGTTTCGCTCTCATGGCGATACAGCGTCAATTCCGCCGTGCCGGCATAAAAATGCGTCCAATCCTCGCCCTCAGCCAGCATGGTCCAGGGCGGCGATTGCGGCACACCATCCAGCACCTGCACCGGGCGCCAGACAAAATCGATCCACGGGCTGGTGGCGCGGCGGCGTTCCAGGATCACGCCGACCAGGCGGGTTTCGGTTCCGGGCGGCAGGGCCATGGCTTCACCTCCGCTTTCAATGACCAGTATTAAGCGGCAAGTTTACCACCAAATTCTGCGGCTTCATCCGCACATTGCCAGCCGCATCCTGGGCCAGCCCGAGATAGACCGGGCGGCCGGCAACCCGCGGCAGCATCAGGCTGGGATCGCGAAAATCCAGGCGGAACAGCGCCAGCACCTGCTTAAGCCGTTCCTCCGGCACATCCTCGCCCTGATACAGCGCATTCATGATTGTGCTGGCCTCGGCATCCAGGCCGACATGCCACACCCAGCGTTCGTCGCGGATGGTCTGCACCGGCTGCACCTGCACCTCGGCGCCTAGCAGATGGCCGATCCAGGCTTCCAGCACACGGGCAAAAGCATCCTGGCCCGGGCGGGTGAAGCTGATATCCAGCACCATGTCATGCCGGTCGCTGCGCGCCCAATAGGCTTCGCCATTTTCGCGCGTGAGAATATCCATCTCCACTTCGCGCAGCACAGTGCCGGCCTGCGCCACCAGGGCGCCAAGCGCACCGAAGCCGCCGGTGCGCCCCAGGCCCTCCACCGTCTCGTCATCCGCCAGCAGGATGGCGCCATCACGCAACGAACTGCGCTGCACGCGGAAAAACAATTCCGCCGCACGGGCCTGAAACGGATCGTCGCGCCCTTCCAGCAGGCCGCGCAGGATCACGGCGGCCATCTGGTCGATGAACAAAGCCGGCAAGGCCGGCGCACCAGGGCGGAACAGCGCGCAATAGGCGGCCTCCACGCTGCCGCTTTGCTGCAACAGGTCACGCAGGCGCAGGAAGATGGCGAAATTCTCGCGCGCATCGGGATCGGCCAGGGCGGCCAGTTCGGCAGGCGGCACAACGCGCAACGGCTCGCGCAGCAGGCCGGCATGCAGCGCGCGCTCTTGCGCACAGGCCTCGTCGGGCGGCATCATCTCGGGCCGGCTGAGATAAGCGCGGATAAAATCCTCGGTCACGCCCAGGCGGCCTTCCGCCGTGCGATCAAGCAGGTGATAGCCACTGGACAGCCAGAAATCATGGCTCATCGGCAACAATCTCCCATAATTTGGCATGCGGTTTTTCGCCCGGCGGGGTCACAACGCGGAACTGCTCCACGATATGCTCGCCCTCCAGCCGGCGCGACAAGGCCAGCAGGGTATTGACCGGATGCTCGCAAAGCCCGGCGGCATAATCGAGTTCCTCACGCGCCGCGGCCTCGGCCGCGGCCCGGCTGGGCGGATTGAAGCGGCGGCCGATCTGCTGCGCCAGCAGCGTGACGGCAGCCTCAAATTCGGCCTCCGGCACACTGGCGACACTGACCAAGGTGGTCCAGCCGAAACTGGCAATACCCAGGAAACCATTGGCAAAAGCCTGGCGGGTCTTGCCGGCAATAGCCTCGGGCGCGATATCGGCAAACATGAAAGCGCCCGGCACCGCCCATTCGCCCGGCTGGGCGCAGGGATCAAAAATGCGGCTATCCGTGGCATCAAGCTGTATGCAACGCGGCAATTTGCGGATCATGCCGATATCGCCTCGGGCAACACCCAGCTTGGCTGGCGCAAAGCCGCACGCAGCACACGCAGCCGCCTGGCCGTGCCATCATGCAGCCACAGATCGCCATTCGGCTCCAGCTTGGCCTCGCGCACGGCCTGGAATGCCTCGGCGGCACGGCGCACCGGCTCGAAGCCGGTTTCCTGCCAGCGATTAAGCCAGGCCAGCAGATGATGCGCCACGGCTTCCACCAGCAGCTTGGCCGTCACCTCGCCGCAGCCTTCTTCATGCAGGCTGGTATATTCCAGCTCCAGGCCCGGCGCATCGGCTTCGCCAAACGGCGCCAGTTGCAGCGTGAAGCCCAGCACCAGCCAATCCGGCACATCCTGCATGCCGTGCTTTTCCACCAGCGCACCATGCGCCAAGCGCAAGCCGCCGGCAGTGGCATCATTCACCAGCAGGCGATCCGGCCAGCCCAGCGTGATCGGGGTTTCCGCTGGCGCCAGCCCGGCCAGCGCATCCAGCAGCGCCAGCAGGCCAACCTGACTCAGGCCCAAAGCCGCATCCAGCGGATCAAGCGGGCGCAACAGCACGGCGGCATTAAAGCGGTCGGCACGATCCTGCCATAGCAGCAGGCCATCCTCAGCCCCGGCCTCGGCGGCGGCAACGGCGCTTTCAAACGCATCATCCAGACAGAGCCGGGCTTCATAACCCGGCGGAAAAATCGGCCAATCCTTCATCCCTGCCGCCCCTGCTGCTTCAGCAACGCTTCCGCCTCGGCCAGTTCCTCCGGCGTATTGGCATTAAAAAACGGATCAACCGGCAACACGGCAAAATCCGCCACCGCCAGGGCGTGTCGCGCGGTCCAGATATCCACCTTGCGCAAACCTTCCTCGGTCACGGCGCGATGCAGATCGTCATGCAGCGCCAGCGGCCACAGCCCCACCACCGGATTGGGCCGCCCGGCCGAGGCAACACAGGCCAGTTCGGCCTGTGCCGCATCGCAGGCGGCTTCAAGCCGCGCCACCAGATCAAGCGGCAGGAACGGCCCGTCGCTCGGCACGGTGACAATATGCGTGGTTTGCGGCCGGTGCTGCCGCGCCCAGGCCAGACCGGCCAGCACACCGGCCAGCGGCCCGGCAAAATCCGGCACCGCATCGGCCGCCACAGCCAGACCAAAGGGCGCAAAACGCGCCGGATCGCCATTGGCATTGAGGATGATGGCGCCCACCTGCGGCCGCAGCCTTTGCAGGATGAGCTCCAGCAACGGCCGGCCACCAAGCTGTTTCAGGCCCTTGTCGCCGCCGCCCATACGCCGCGCCAGGCCGCCAGCCAGCACCACGCCCAGAATATTACGCGCCATGGCTTAAATCTCTGCCATCGCGGCGCCCTTGCGGCCGCTGCGCACCGGTTCATCCTGCTGCTGGGCCGGATCGGCATCAAAAACCAGCCGTTCGGCGCCGGAAAGCGCTATGAAGCGCCGGCCCTTGGCGCGGCCGATCAGGGTCATGCCCAATTGCCGCGCCAACTGCACGCCCCAGGCGGTGAAGCCGGAGCGGCTGATCAGGATCGGAATGCCCATCTGCGCCGTCTTGATCACCATCTCGGAGGTAAGCCGCCCAGTGGTGTACATGATCTTGCCGGCAGCCGAGAGGCCATGCTGGCGCATATAGCCGGCGATCTTGTCCATCGCGTTATGGCGACCGACATCCTCCATATAAACCAGCGGCCGATCCTGTTCACACAGCACGCAGCCATGAATCGCGCCGGCTTCAAGATACAGGCTGGGGCAGAGATTGATCTGGCGCGACAGGGCATAGATCCATGCCGTATGCAGCCGCGCCGCCGGATCAAGCGCCACGCCATCCAGCGCTTCCATCATGTTGCCAAACACCGTGCCCTGGGCGCAGCCGGAAGTGAGGGTTTTCTTTTTCAGCCGTTCTTCATAATCGGTGCGCCGCGCTGTGCGCACCACCACGGTATCGATCTCGGCGTCAAAATCGATGCCGGTGACTTCATCATCGGGCAGCAGCATATGCTGGTTGATCAGGTAGCCAAGCGCCAGGTAATCCGGGTAATCGCCAATCGTCATCATGGTGACGATTTCCTGGCCGTTGAGATACAGCGTCAACGGACGCTCCACCGGCACCCGGGTTTCGGCCGGGCGGCCATCCTGATCGATCCCGGCCACCGCTTCGGTGAGACGCGGATTGCCGGGATCGGGGCGAAGGATGAAGTGGGGCGAAACCTGTTCCATGCCGCTCTATATAGTATGCCGCTCAGCCGGTGGCGATATATTGCCGCAAAGCCTCGGCTTCAAGCTCGGTATCGGCAATGCGGCGCTTCACCACATCGCCGATCGAGATCATGCCGACCAGCTTGCCTTCCGCCATCACCGGCAGATGGCGGATGCGCCGCTTGGTCATCACATGCATCACATCCTCGATAGTGTCAGCCGGGGCGCAGACCATCACATTGCGGGTCATCAGGCTTTCAGCGCTGCGTTCCAGCAGGGCGGCGCCATGCTGGGCCAGGCCGCGCACCACATCGCGCTCCGAGAGGATGCCGGCGATGCCGCCATCGGGGTTCAGCACCAACACGGCGCCGATGCCATGGCCGGCAAGCAAACTGCACACCGCCGCCAGGCTGTCGCCCGGCTTGGCGGCCACCATGTCTCCGCCCTTTTCCTTCAGGATCATTGCGACATTCATGACGCTTCCTCCTTTTTTAAAACTGGCTCCGGAGCCTACAAATCCTCCCGCAACGAGGTGACAATCTCGCGCAACACGCGGTCGGCTTCTTCATTGGCGATCTGGCAGGTGCCGGCGCCGGCATGGCCGCCGCCACCGTAATGCAGCAGCAGCGGGCCGATCTCCAGCCCGGGCGCGCGGCCGAAGATGGTTTTGCCCACCGCCAGCACAGTGTTGCGCCGGTTCACGCCCCACAGCACATGCACCGAAATCGAGCAGCGCAAAAAGAGTGCATAAACCATGAAGCGGTTGCCGGCCCAGATGGTTTCCTCGTTGCGCAGATCGAGCACCACCACATTGCCCTGCACCTTGCCGCAGCGCAGCAACTGTTCGCGGAAATGCGGCTCATGCTCAAAATACAACGCCGCCCGCTCGGCCACATCGGGCTGCGCCAGGATATCGGCGATATCGTGTGCCGAGCGGCAATAATCGATCAGGTCCAGCATCAACTGGTAATTCGAGATGCGGAATTGCCGGAACCGGCCCAGGCCGGTGCGCGCATCCATCAGAAAGCCAAGCAAGGCCCAGCCCTGCGGCTGCAACACCTCTTCCACCGTGAAGGCGGCGGAGTCGGTTTTATCCACCGCCGCCATCATGGCATCAAAATGGCGCGGAAAACGCTCGGCGCCGCCAAAATGCTCCCACACCACCCGCGCCGCCGAGGCGGCACCCGGCCGGATGATGTGATTGGCCGGCGCCGCGCCCACCCGGAAAGCCTCGCTCAGATGATGATCGAAGCAGAGATGGCATTCCGGCGCATAGGGCAGATTGGTTACGATATCGCGCGGCCCGATGGCGATCAGGCCATCCTGCATGTCCTTGGGATGCACAAAACGAATCTCGTCGATCAGGCCGAGTTGCTTCAGCAGCACGGCGCTGGCCAGGCCGTCAAAGTCGCTGCGTGTCACCAGCCGATATGGTCCGCCGCTCATCCGATCCTCCGGTGTGGCGTGCTAGGCTCAGTCTCCGCCAAGAGCCGGAGCATGGCAAGGCCCCTTGGCGGCGCGATCATTTGGCCAGCATCTTGGCCATGCCCTCGGCGATTTCCGCCAGCACCCGGGCAGTGACCGGATCGGCCTGCAAGGCGGCCCAATAGGCCGCCAGCTTGGGCGTGGTGAACGGATCGGGCAGGCCCAGATGCCGCGCCAGGATATCGGCCAGCGCCAGAACCGGCGCCAGCGAACAATCCGCCAGGCTATAATCCTCGCCCACCGCAAACGGGCCGGGGCCAAGATGCAGTTCAACATAGCCCAGGCTCTTGCCCAGCGCCGCCGCACCACGCGCCACGGTTTCGGCATCGCGCCGCGCCGGATCAACCTGGCGGAAGAGCTGCCCCAAAGCGGCAAACACATACACATCGCCAAGCTGCGCCAAAAGCCGCGCCTTAGCGCGCAATTCAGCCACCGCCGGGCGCAGGCTGGGCGCGGGGAAAACATCTTCCAGATAGTCCAGGATCACATTGGATTCCGGCAGCGTGCTGCCATCATCCAGCACCAGCACCGGGATTTTGCCGATCGGGTTCAGCGCCAGGAATTCCGGCGCCTTCAGCCCCTCGCGCGGCGGAAACACGATCTCCACCGGCAGATCCTTGCGATAAATCGCCAGCCGCACGCGCGCGGCATAGGGTGAACCTTTTACGGAAACCAGCTGCATCTTTGCCTCCCCAGATTATGCAATTTTGTTCAGATGATGCCGCGCTGGCGCAATTCGGCCAGCCACGCCGGATCAAAGCCCAGCTGCTCGGCCAGCACTTCGTCGGTATGTTCGCCCAGAAGCGGCGGGCCGCGATCATAGCTGACCGGCGAATCCGACAGCCGCAACGGGCTGGCCACGCTGGGCACGCTGCCCTGCTGGCTATGCGGCACATCGCGGCGCAATTGCCGCGCCTGCACATGCGGATCGGCAAATACCTTGTCCACCGTGTTGATCGGGCCGCAGGGCACGCCGCGCTTTTCCATTGCCGCGATCAGATCGGCCATGCTGCGTTTGGTGGTTTCGGCCTGGATCAGCGGGATCAGCGCATTGCGATTGCTCACCCGCGCCGCATTGCTGCTGAAACGGGCATCCTGCGCCCATTCCGCATGGCCCAATTCGGCGACCAGCTTGGCAAACTGGCCATCATTGCCCACCGCGATGATGACATGGCCGTCGCTGGCCGGAAAACTCTGATACGGCACCACGGTGGCATGGCCATTGCCGATGCGTTTCGGTGCCTCGCCACCCACCAGATAATACAGCGCCTGATTGGCCAGGGTGCCAACCTGCACATCCAGCAAGGCCATATCCAGATACTGGCCGCGGCCGGAGCGATGCCGCTGCTGCAAGGCGCCCAGGATGGCGATGGTGGAATACAGCCCGGTCATCACATCGGCCAAAGCCACGCCGGCCTTTTGCGGCCCGCCGCCGGGCAGGTCGTCGCGCTCGCCGGTGATGCTCATCAGCCCGCCCATGCCCTGGATCAGGAAATCATAGCCGGCGCGCGGCGCATAAGGCCCGGTCTGGCCAAAGCCGGTGATCGAGCAATAGATCAGGCGCGGATTGAGCGCCGACAGGCTGGCATAATCCAGGCCGTATTTTTTCAGGCCGCCGAATTTGTAATTCTCCACCAGGATATCGGCCCGCGCCGCCAGATCGCGGATGATGGCCTGGCCCTCGGGCGTGGCCATATCCACGGTGATCGAGCGTTTGCCGCGATTGGCGGCCAGATAATAGGCCGCATCGGCGGGCTGGCCGGTGGCCGGATCGGTCAAAAACGGTGGCCCCCAGCGCCGCGTGTCGTCGCCCTCGCCGGGCTTTTCCACCTTGATCACCGTGGCGCCCAGATCGGCCAGGTTCTGTGTGGCCCAGGGGCCGGCCAGCACCCGGCTCAGGTCCAAGACCAGAATATCGTCCAATGCCCGCATAAGCCCCGCTCCCCAAACGGCAATTGCCTGATTCCAGGGCGCCATCCTAGCGTGAACGGCGGCACAGCTTAACCCCCGGGCGGGCCTTGCGGGCTTGGGCCGCATCGGTTATGGTCCGCGCCGCTTTCGACCCCGGCCCGGGCCACACCCGGGCCTTAGCGTCTCAGATGCGGAGAGGTGCCAGAGTGGTCGATCGGGGCGGTCTCGAAAACCGTTGAGCGTGCAAGCGTTCCGTGGGTTCGAATCCCACCCTCTCCGCCAACCCTCTCAATCATACCGTATCGAGCCGTATCTAAATGGCTCATATCCCTTGAAAAACCCCGCATTTTAACCGCTCATACCGTATCCGACCGTATCCCACTGTAGCAATATTTTGGGGGTGCTGGTGGGGGTATCGTTCTGCTGGATGGGGGTATCGATGTTGACGGACGCGGCAATACGACGAGCCAAGCCCGGGAAGAAGGATTACAAACTGAGCGATAGTGGCGGGCTATACCTGCTCTGCCGCCCTTCCGGCACCCGGCTGTGGCGGCTGAAATACCGCTTTCTCGGCAAAGAGAAGGCGCTGGCCCTTGGGGCATACCCAGGGGTTACGCTCTTGGCGGCTAGGGAGGCCAGGAATGTAGCTAAGCGCGTCCTGGCCGCTGGCCAAGACCCTGCGGTCCACAAGCGCATCCAGGCCGCCGCAGCGGCGTCTGTGGCCACAGAAACCTTCGAGGCGATATTCCGTGAGTGGCACGCCCTCCAGGCGCCCCAATGGACTGAGGTTCACGCGGCCGACGTGCTGCATTCGATCGAGGCGTGGGTCTTGCCCGATCTGGGACGGCTGCCAGTCCGCCAGATTACGCCTCCGTTGGTGCTGGAGGTTCTGCGCCGCATTGAGGCTAGGCCGGCGATCGAGACAGCCCGGCGCGTGCGGCAGCGGATATCGGCTGTATTCGTCTATGCCATCGCCACGGGGCGGGGCGACAACGACCCTGCGGCGATATTGAAAGGGGCGATGGCGCCGCTGGTCCGACGGCGGCAGCCGGCTGCGCTGGATTTGAGCAAGGTGCGCCAGGTGCTGAGGGATGCCGAGGCTGTGCCTGCGCACCCAGTCACGCGCCTGGCGCTCCGGCTCCTGGCGCTGACTGTGGTGCGGCCGGGGACGCTCAGGACGACGCCATGGACTGATTTTCAGGCACTCGATGAGGCGGAGCCTACCTGGGTGATTCCGGCGGCGCGAATGAAGCTTCGCCTCCAGCACAAGGACGACGAGGCCCGCGACCACATGGTGCCGCTGGCCAGGCAGGCGGTCGAGGTGATTGGGGTGCTGCGGAAGCTTACCGGTCGCGGGCCGCTGGCCTTCCCAAATTCCAGGCATGCGCATAAGCCGATGAGCGAGAATGCCATCGGTTACCTGCTGAACCGGGCCGGCCATCACAGCAAGCACACGCCTCATGGATTCCGCGCCAGCTTCTCGACGCTGATGAACGAGCGCAGCCCGGCGGACAGCAAGATCATCGATCTCATGCTGGCGCATGTGCCGAAAGACAAGGTGGAGGCGGCCTACAATCGGGCCGCCCATCTCGGCCGGCGGCGCGAGTTGGCGCAGGAGTGGGCAGATTTGTTGCTCGATGGAATGCCGTCAGCACTGGAAATTTCCGGGCTTCCCCGAAAATCAACGTAACTATTTGTTGCGGTCTTTTGGGTTTCGGCTACAATCGCCGCCGCAGCAGTGCTTCCCGGCCTGCTGCATGCCCTTCTCGGGCGTTTCCTCCCTAGACTGGACCCCGGTGGCGCTCGCACGACACCGGGGACTTTTTCGGGAGCGGGTGATTTTCGCATGGGTCGCGTCAGCAGAAACAGAGGCGCTCCAACCTCGGCGCAGCAGTCGCTAGGCTCTGCTTACAATCCGAGGCGACGGAACAAATGGCCCTGGCGCTCCACGCCCTTGTCAATCTGGTCCAGAAGTCGCCCAACTGCATCATCCAGACCATCTAACCCAGGCTGGATGTCAGCAAGAAGCCCCGCCTGCTGCAAAGCCCGCTCGAGTCCATCCCTGGCTGCCAGCAGTTCAAGCTGGGCCTCGCCAATTGTCATTGTCAGTCGCTTGAGTTGGCCATTCATCGGCAGCGTGATAGCCTGTTCAGTAGCCAGGGCCATGAGAATCTCCTCTTGGTTCGGGTTAGGGCTGGGAGGGTGTTGGTAGCGCCGCCCGGCCCGCTTAATAACTTACATAACTTACGCATATCGTCAATATAATTCTTGCTCAACTTACGTATGTCGCATATCTTTCTCCTATGCACGACGAACTCAAGACGACTCGCCTCAATCTCGTTATCGCGCCATCTCAGGTGATCAAGATAGACGCCTGGAGAAAGACTCAGAACGATTTGCCGTCAAGATCTGAGGCAATTAGACGCCTCGTCGAGCGCGGCATTCACGCCGATTCTTATGTCGCGCTCCTAGATAAGGCTATGAATTTGATTGCAGATTTGGCGCGAGACGAGGATAAAACCCCAGAATTATCGGTGCGCGTGATAGAAATACTTGGAGGGTATAAATCAAGAGTCATTAACACAAAGAAATTTGATGAAAGAGATTGAGAAACCTCAGGTTAGAGCGTTTCTCGCCCCCTTTTTTTCTTTAAAATATACCAGGCAATAACACCAAATGCGACGCCAATAACGGAGGGAACCGCTTTGCCGAGCGCATTGTCGAGCAAAGCCTGATTGACCGCCACCGCAGTAATAGTGGCAACCACAGCAATTACGATGCAGAAAATAATCCTAAAAAGAATTCGCATTACTCCCCCGTGACCATTTAAAAAATGCCCCACAATCAACCGCAATCATCAAACACAACCATCAAAGCGCCCCGTTCGCAACAACTTTATCACATTCCATCGAGGTGACATTGCGTGACGCGGCGTGACATTGCGTGACGTGTTGGCGGTGTGGGCGACGATGCTGGAATGCGCGTCGCAAGCGGCGGATCGAGGCTCGATTGAGAGTTGGCGCGCGGAGGACATTGCCGCCGGCTTCGATATGGAGGTCGAGCAGGTGACGGCGATCTACGACGCCATGCGGGGGAGGACCTTGGACGGCAACCGCATCGCCGCTTGGGAAAAACGCCAGCCAAAACGGGAGGATAGCACGGCAACAGACCGCAAGCGGCGTCAACGCGCCCGTCACGATGTGGGCGCTGGCGACACCTCACAGGCCGGCATTGTCACACACGATCACGCCGCGTCACGCAATGTCACGCAATGTCACGACAGAGGAGAGGAGATTAGAGAAGATAATACTGATTCTTCACTTCGTTCAGAATCAGGCGCCGGCCAGCCGGCTTTCAATCTCGCGGTTCAGGATTCAG
>DLGP01000028.1 GCA_002482765.1 Alphaproteobacteria bacterium UBA7691 | reverse complement strand
ATCGGCGACCTGATCCAGAAGACCGAGGCGGAAATGCTCCGCACTCCGAATTTTGGCCGCAAGTCGCTGAACGAGATCAAGGAAGTGCTGTCGCAGATGGGTCTCCATCTCGGTATGCATGTTCCGAATTGGCCGCCCGAGAATATCGAGGAAATGGCCAAGAAGTATCAGGATCAGTATTGATCCGGGCCGCCTAAGAAAGATCGAGGAGAGTTTCCATGCGCCATCGTAATGCCGGCCGCAAACTGAACAAGTCCAGCTCGCATCGCCGTGCCATGTTCGGCAACATGGTTGCCGCGCTGATCAAGCACGAGCAGATCACCACCACGCTGCCGAAGGCCAAAGAGCTGAAGCCGCTGATGGACAAGCTCATCACCCTGGGCAAGCGCGGCGATCTGCATGCCCGCCGCCAGGCGCTGGCTTTCATCCCCGAGAAGTCGGCGGTGGACAAGCTGTTCAAGACCCTGAACGCGCGCTATGCCAGCCGCGCCGGTGGTTACACCCGCGTGCTCAAGGCCGGCTTCCGCTACGGCGATGCCGCGCCGATGGCGGTGATCGAACTGGTTGACCGCGACCCCAGCGCCAAGGGCCAGGATTCCGGCCCGGTGCAGGTGGCCGAGGAAGCCGCAGCCGCCTGATCGGCGCTGCCGGCTGACGCAGAGATAAACCGGCGGGGCCAGTCCTCGCCGGTTTTTTCGTGTGCGTAATCACCGCTGGATCAGGCGGTCGGGTCCGGGCTGAAGGCCACGCCGATCAGCAGCATGTTGGCCTGATTGTGCTGGCCGAGCGGCAGCAGCAGCGACTGATGCCGGAACGAGCGGCCGTCCAGCTCCTGCTGGCGCGAGAATATTTCTGGCTGCCGGCTTCGCACCACCCGGTCATAACACGGGACGATCTCGCTGGCGAAAGCCGGCCAGGGATGCTGCTCCAGATATTGGCCGGTCAGGTCAAAGCCCTGGCGCTGCACAACGTTGCTGCCATAGAGCCGGTAGCGGTAGCGCAGCGCATCCGCCGGGCCGCGCTCCACGTCGATCAGGATCAGATCGCCCAGGATGAAGCCCAGGTCCAGCGGGTCGATATCGGCCCGGCTCGGCATGGCGCGGCCGGCGGCACGGTCCATCCAATAGGCATGCAGGCGGCGCAAGGCGTGACTGTCGAGGGACGGAATCAGCATAAGCAGAGTATACCATTGCCAACACAGGCAGGTATCTGTAATCGAGTTTTTTGCCTTTTGAGCAGCTATTGCGGCTGTAAGCTTCGCATCACCAGCATACCGTGCGACAAGCGTTCGTGAAATTCCGGATGGCTGCCACGGCTCCCGCCAAATATCTTGTCCAGGCCCAATGGGGCAGGTGGTGCGGCACCACTCTTCAGATTCTTGTTGTCGCTCTCTGCCGCGTCGAGTAGCAGGCCGTCCCCTTCATTCTGCTTGTCCTCCATCTCCCATTTCATGAAGGCGGTAAAGGCCTGATGCGCCAACACCGCATTATTGCGGCGAGCCAGGAGGCGGATAGTACAGGCATCTGCCTGCTTCTCCTGGTCTGGGGAGTAGGATTCGTGCAGGTTCTTCAAATATCCGATGGCGCCGAGCACAAGCTGCGGCGACGGGCCGTCATTACCCTGAAACAGGAAACGCAGCTTGTTATAGCTATCGATCGAGTCAACGATACGATTCTGCACGGCGCGCGTTTCATGGCGCTTGAGTACATGCGCGATTTCATGCGCGAGCATGAAGCGGGCGGCATTCTCCATCTCGGCGCGCTCGGCCAGCAAATTCTCTCTTTCTTGCAGGCTCTCCCGGCTGACTTGGTGCTTTTTTCCTTTTTGTTGAATCGGGGGAGTGGGGGGGATAGTGGGCCAATCCAATGCACCGATAGTGATGTAGAGAAAACCGCCCGGTACAGCAGTGGCATTCTTGCTGTGTTCACGAATGACATAGATCTGGAAATTATAGGGGTGCGGGGTCTCGACCTGAGCCAGCACCTCCTTCAGCAGGCGTTCAGCCTGCTGATATTGTGGGCTTGGCGCTTCTCGTGAGCCGACGATCTGGTCGATCATGGTTTCGTGTATTTGCTGCCCCAGGCGCAGTTCCATGGACATGGGAAGCCAGTTCATGTTCCGTGCCGCCCGCTTGGCTGCTTGCAAGGAGGCGTCTGTCACCGATTTCATGTTACTACCCCGACCTAGCACGCTGCCCAGAATAACCTTGCCTACCTCGTTTAGGGTCGGGTCGAGGGATGCGTTGAAGACATCGGTCAAGTTTGTACTCAGTTCAAATGGCTCAACCACACCACGCTCGCAAGGCAGGTCGTGGACACCCAAATTCTTCGACATATCTGGCTTTGTACCCGAAGTGGTGTTGGCGCTATTGTCGCTATTTCTGCTGGAGTCCAGGCCAAAAAATTGCCCTACTTGACCAAATTGGGCGTGAGCCGGGGCAGGGAGCAGGGCCAGCACAACAAGGCCGGCATAGAGATGATTGCGCATTGGCGCCCTCCTTATTTCAAAGCGCGTTCCATGAAGCGCACAGCGTCGAAGGAAAAGCCGTGCTGGTCGAGCAATTCTGCTTGCAGCATGGCCTGGGCCGCAGGATTGCGGCGCAGATAAGT
>DLGP01000089.1:23709-26282 GCA_002482765.1 Alphaproteobacteria bacterium UBA7691 | reverse complement strand
CAATGTAATGTCATCAAAGTCTAACTGGCCAAGAAACGAGGTACTCGTGGATGGTCGGCCTCCGCCGACCATGACGACGTTGTTGTGCGGGCAGGCAGAGGCCACCATGCCTGGCGCCGGCCATGCTGGCGGCTTCAGGCAAATTCGGCGCGGATGGCGGCGGTATGCTGGCCCAGGGCCGGCACGGCGCCTTGCGCAATCTGCTGGCGGCCGGCCGGGCGGGGGATTGCCACTGCCTCGCCATTGGGCAATGTCACGGCGGCGCGGCGCAAAGCCGGATGCTGCGACAGATCGGCCACGGTTGACACATTGCCCCAGGCAATCTGGGCCGCTTCCAGGCGTGCGATCATCTGCTGGCGCGTTTCGGCGGCAAAAACCGGCGCAATCTCGGCATCCAGCGCGGCGCGGTTGGCTACCCGCGCGGCATTATCGGCAAAGCGTGGATCGTTGGTCAGGTCCGGCCGCGCCAGGGCGGCGCAAAGCCGTGCCCATTCGGCCGGGTTCTGGATGGCGATGACAATCTGGCCATCCTGGCAGGCATAGGGCCGATAGGGGTAGATTGAGGCATGCGCCAGGCCATGGCGATGCGTCTCGCGCCCGGCGGCTTCCAGATGCAGCAGCGGCACGCTCATCCAGTCGGCCATGGTGTCAAACATCGCCACTTCGATCTGCTTGCCACGGCCGCTGCGGCTGCGTTCGATCAGGGCTTCCAGGATCAGCGCATGGGCCTGCATGCCGGTGGCGATATCGGCCACGCTGACACCGACCTTGGATGGCACATCGGGCGTGCCGGTGACGGCGCAGAGGCCGCTTTCCGCCTGCACCAGCATGTCGTAGGCGCGCATGGCGCGATAGGCCGTGTCCTGGCCATAACCCAGGATATCCACCAGGATCAGGCCGGGATTATGCGGGTGCAGATCGGCGGCACCCAGCCCAAGCCGGGCGGCAGCGCCGGGCGCCAGATTCTGCACAAACACATCGGCCTTCAGCAGCATGCGGCGCAGTATGCCTAGATCATCGGCGGCCTTGAGATCGAGCACGGCGCTCTGCTTGCCGCGATTGAGCCAGGCGAAATAGGCGCTGGTGCCTTGCACCGCCTTGTCATAATGCCGCGCCGTCTCGCCCTCGGCGCGTTCGATCTTCACCACGCGGGCGCCACCATCGGCCAGCCTCAGCGTGCAGACCGGTGCCGCCACCGCCTGTTCGATGGCCACCACCAGCAGGCCGTCCAGCGCGCCCATGGCGTCAATACGACCGCGGCATGCCGAGCACATGCTCGGCCAGGAAGCTGAGGATCAGGTTGGTGGAGATCGGCGCCACCTGATACAGCCTTGTCTCGCGGAATTTGCGCTCGATGTCGAATTCCTCGGCAAAGCCAAAGCCGCCATGGGTCTGCACGCAGGCTTCGGCGGCGGCCCAGGAAGCTTCAGCGGCCAGCATCTTCGCCATATTGGCCTCGGCGCCGCAATCCGCGCCGGCCTCGAACAATTCCGCCGCCTTGTGGCACATCAGCTCGGCAGCACGCATCTGCGCATAGGCGCGCGCGATGGGGAACTGGATACCCTGGTTCTGGCCAATTTTGCGGCCGAATACAACGCGCTCCTTGGCATAGGCGCTGGCTTTCTCGATGAACCATTTGGCATCGCCGATACATTCGGCGGCAATCAGGATACGCTCGGCATTCATGCCGGAGAGGATGTAGCGGAAACCTTTACCTTCCTCGCCGATCAGGTTCTCCGCCGGCACGCGCACATTGTCGAAGAACACTTCCGTGGTGGAATGGTTCATCATGGTGCGGATCGGGCGGATGGTCAGCCCGGCCTGGCGGGCCTGCTGCATGTCGAGGATAAAGACCGACAGGCCCTCGGTGCGCTTGGCCACCTTGTCCTTCGGCGTGGTGCGCGCCAGCAGCAGCATCAGGTCGGAATATTCCGCCCGCGAGGTCCAGATTTTCTGGCCGTTCACCACATAATGATCGCCCTGGCGCTCGGCGAAGGTGCTGAGCGAGGTGGTGTCGGTGCCGCTGCCGGGTTCGGTCACGCCAAAAGCCTGCAAGCGCAACTCGCCGCTGGCGATGCGCGGCAGATATTGCGCCTTCTGCGCCGCGCTGCCATGCCGCAGCAGCGCGCCCATGATATACATCTGGGCATGGCAGGCGGCGCCGTTGCTGCCGGAACGCTGCACTTCCTCCAGGATCGCCGCCGCTGCCGAAAGCGGCAGGCCGGCGCCGCCATATTCCTCCGGGATCAGCGCGGCCAAATAGCCGGCTTCGCCCAAAGCCTGCACAAATTCCTTCGGATAGGCCATCTCGCGATCCAGCTTGCGCCAGTATTCACCGGGAAAGCGGGCGCAGAGCTTGCGAATCTCGTCGCGGATTTCAGGGAAGCTCTCGGCGGTTTGGCGCATCTCAATATCCCAGCGATTTCGGCAGCCAGGTGACAATATCCGGGAAGGCGATCAGCACTACCAGCAGGATCAGCATGGCAAGCACAAACCAGATCACCCAGCGCACGGTCTGTTCAATCGGTACCCGCGCCAACCTGGCCGCCACCATCAGGTTCACCGCCATCGGC